>JABMRV010000172.1 GCA_013202285.1 bacterium
GCCTTACTGCCTGCTGGCAGACGCCCCCGTCTGCCAGAAATAACTGGAACTTGGCTGGAAGACGAGGGCGTCTGCCAGCGGACAGATGACATTCTCAGACACACTGCTACGCAGAATGATAAAAATTGGAAAATACTGATAAATCAAAGATCTTATTCCTGTCGGTGAAAGCCGACAGCACTGTTTCATTTCGGCGTTTCAGGTAGATTCTCGAAACTTTCGAGCATTTTCATTGCCGGCATCTTCCTGATACCGGAATGGTGTGTTTTTAGAAACCGCTCTAACAGGTCTGTTATTTCCCTCCGGGCAGATTGACTCGGTTTCATCCGTTGAAGAATCCGGTCACTCCCGTTGACAAAATTGCGTAACAAGCTGACACTCTCGCCGGATACGGGTATGCAAGCGCCATTTGAGGGTCTGCAGTTACTGCAGCAGATGGCGCCGCTGTCGAGCCAGAACATGTTCCTGGTGCCCACCATTGCTTTCTCCCTGCCACAGACCGGGCATCCATAAGGGTCAAGATTAAACCCGATTGCCCTGAAGAGTGCCAGTTGAAACATCCACAGGTTAACGCGCGGGGATCCGGAGCAAGTCTCTAAGCTGTCAAGGGTTTCTATGGCAGTATCGAGTATTTCCGGGTTCGGTTCGGCATCAGTGAATGAAAGGTTCATCAGTTCCAGCACAGCGGAAGCATAACCGGTTAAAACAAGATCTCGTTTTATAGCTGGAAACGACCTGATTATCGAAGCTTGTCCCAGTGTCTGAACCGAACGTGAGGCTTTGAAATAGATCACGGCTTCGACGAGATTCGGGATTTCGATTACACCTGTTGAACCCGACTTAGCGCGGCGCGCTCCCTTGGCAATCACTGCAACCTTGCCGTGATTCCGGGTGAATAAGGTGGCGATCCTTGAACTCTCACCGTGCCTGATCGTCCTGATAACCAGCGCAGCATCCTTCTCCGGTCCACTGGACATCATTGCCCTCGAACTTGCGAGACACCGTATAACTCTCGGCAGCTTCTCAGGAGATCTACGATCTCAGACCATAACCGCTGTTCAGGTTTGTTGGTTTCTTTCAATTGATTCTGCCTGAAAATGTTACTCATATAGGATTTCAGGTTGTTAACGGTGCGGTAAATCCTGAAATACTCCCGGTTGACTGATCATCTAATATACAGAGATATCCTCTATCCGCAAGGACATACTGCAGGAATAGTCGTTGCAGCGCTCGTGGTTTGTCATTAATATTGTGTAAAAGAGCATTAAAAACAATACCGGTCTGCAATCCTTTTCTCTTTATCCTGATTAATGTGTCAATAATTAATAACACGAGAAGAATATAACAGTACCGTTACATAAAACATACACTTAATTGTTCACTTAACGGTCTGAGAGGGTTGCATTTGGTAGAGATGTATTGTATTTTAGGCAAGTTATTAAAATGGAGGAGAAAATTGCTTCGAGAAATTGAACGATGGGAATGCAGGGAACGCCGTGACGGACCACCGGGGTTCCGCTATGCAGTGATGTCCGGGGATGATCTGGTCTGTTGGGTCAGAAAACTTGAAGAGGCGGAGTTCATCGCCCGTACACGTGAGGTTGTACCCCGTCTGGTAGATGAAATATCATTGCTGATGTCGGGTATTGACGGCATTCGGAACTTCATGCAGACACTCGACTCGAATCTGTTGGAACTGGACTCTGAAATGAAAAAACGGCTGTAAACATGACTGATGGACATGATCTTGACAAAGCACAGGAAATCTCCGAGATACGCACCGTCATCCAGGATGTCAGAGATCTACCAACACTGCCATCTATTGCCGTAGAGATCAGACGACTGGTTGATGATCCCAATTCCAATATATCTAACATGGTTGAGGTTGTCGATCAGGATATGGCTCTTACCAGCCGGATTCTCCGAATCGCCAACAGTGCTTATTACGGCATTCCACGCAAGATTGATAACCTAAAAATGGCAATGGTCATCCTCGGAATCCGTGAGGTTGTCAACCTGGTGACATCTATCTCGGTCCTGCGCATGTTTCAGGATCAGCATACCGATGACAACTTCAACCTGCCTGAATTCTGGAGACACAGCGCTCTCTGCGCTGAATTGACTGTCGGGCTTTACAAGGGGCTGGGTATCGCCCTCCCCAGCAGCGCATATATTGCCGGGTTGTTACATGACATCGGCAAAATGGTGCTGAACCAGTATTTTCCGGATTATCAGAATGCAAGTATGCAGTACGCCGAAGAGAACAATCTCAGGATTGTCGAAGCTGAGGTGAAAGTGCTGGGGATAGATCATGGACACATCGGCAGCTGGCTTACCAAAAGATGGAATATCCCTGAAGAAATAATCGGAGCGATTGCACAACATCATATCCGTCCGCCAGATTCATCAAGGTATGGATTACCGGCAATAATCGACTGGGCGGATAGATTGTTCTATATCATTGATAAAAACTCACTGAATGAGTCGTTTGAGGTACTTAAAAACAATTCACAGTGGGAGGCTTGGCGCGATAAGGATGTCCATTCGACGAAGAAGATACTTGATATCCTTTATAAGAAATGGGAAAGGTCTTTAACGCTAATTGAATTGATTAAATAGGTTCTTCATTACATCGAATGGGGAGTACTGACATTCCTGGGTGGCGCAGGTGTCCCTGCCTGCGAATCCGCCGTATGGCGGATACACTGAAATTAATATTCATTGAAACACGATCCGTCAACTAACGGATCGTGCCACACATTATAAAGGTACACTGCAGTAACCAATGACACTGCCTTCAATTATCGCCTGCCTTTACAGAACCTCCATAATTCCAATCCCATACATCGATTATCGTTTCACCGTAGATTTTTCTCCGGTCGAGTGTAAAATGCAATGATTCCGGAAAATCGTTATGTCGCGAATATTCAAGACATACCGCACCATCGGGTGCAATAATCTGCGTATCGGCGATGCTTTCCAGTATCTGTTTCGGTTTGGCAATCCTATAAGGAGGTGCGGCGAAGATGAGGTCAAAACTACCTGTTGCCAATTCAACAGACATTCTGAGAAAACGGAACACATCTTTACAGATGAATCGTGTCTGTTCATCCATACCTAATGTAACAGCGTTCTGTTTTGCCACATTGATTGAACGCTCTGAAAGGTCAACAAACCATGCCTCGATCGCACCTCTTGACAGTGCTTCGAGTCCCAGCCCGCCGGATCCACAATAGAGATCGAGCACGCGTGCATCAGGAATGAAACCGGAGAGATAATCGAAGATCGCCTTGCGAACACGGGCTGTCGCCGGTCTGATCCTACCCGGTGGAGTTTTTATCTGTCTTCCTCTTGCTTTTCCACCAACTATTTTCAGCATGACTATCTCTGTAACCTTGAGTTGACAGTTTCTTCAGATGAGGTTTGAAGTGATTACAATAAGTTGAGGCTTCAGACGAGTGAGGTTTACTGAACGGTCACTACCCACTTGTCCTTGTCAGGAGCAAGCAGGATCTTCTCATAACCCGCTTTTGAAGACCAGATTTCATCTATCAACGCCTGCGCCGAAGCAAGATCGCCTCTGGCGCTGCGCCCTTTGGGTTTCAGTCCTTTGGATGATGCCAGCTTAGACCAACCACTGAAATCCTTGACTCTCTCACCAGGGTTCCATTCAGGTTGCCCCATCTCTATTACATAAATGGTTTCACCCTTTGACTTATAACTGCCAGCAAGTTTCGCTGATTTGCAAACCGTTGATTTCTTAATCTCTTTCAACCAGGTGTTCGGATCGTTGAGACCTGTAATCTCCAATCTGGCATCGACAGGAGAGAAGACTGCCAACTTTATTTCGGCATCTGCGGGGAGAAGTCCGGCTATCTGGTTCACTGGGGCTCCAGTTGCGGTGATGGGCTTTAGTTCGGCGGGTTCTTCCTTTTTCTTTTTCTTTCCGAAAAGAAAACCAAAGATACCCCTTTTGTCTTCCTTCTCAGCAGCGATTTCGACTGTAATGTCGGTAACGGGGGCAGCGGCGATTCCGGTATCGGCAACCTGTGCAATTGCAAGGCTGTCCGGTGTAACCTCCACCGGTTTCCGACTGAGCGGTAGTATCCAGATGTAACTGGCCACAGCAAGAGCTGCTACGGCTAAAACAATTAACAGCACGGGCGGAATGGATACAGACGGTCGTACTTCACTGGAGTCGATAGTGTCAATTCCAACCGACTCCCTGAGATCCAATGGCATCTCGAAGTTATAAGGCTCGCCCCACTCGGGTTCGCTTATAATCCCTGCCATTTCAATCCCAGCCTGCCCGGTTGCACCGACATATATATCGATGATTTCCATCCGAACCATGTGAAAGGTTAGCTTGGGAGCCTCGAGGTCTGTCGGCAGAAGCACTTTGAACCTGGAAATATCCCCGGAAATACGCTGCTGGGCTTCCCAAATAATTTGTGCCCGTGTCATTTCAACCGATTTCAAGTTCGGGTTATCCACCGTAAAAGTCTGAACCCACTCTCGGGGCAGCAAGAACCAAATCGGAAGATTGATTTCGATATCAGAGAACAATGATGAAAGCGCAAGATGGAGACCGCCACCAGAATCCGATTTGCTAATTCTTTCGGACCTGGTTGGTCTATTAAGCTCGCATTCACGGATAGCCTGGAGAGGAGGCTGCCAGATACCCTCGCTGGGGACCTGCCTGAGTTCAATCTTATCAGTGGTCCAGGTTATAATTATAACGTCGCTCATTAATGACTCCCGTTGGGAAACGTCTCAGCGCTTTTCACTCCAGGATAGATCGCTCTGTTCGACTCTGCCGTGGTTAAAAGCGCCCTTGACTTTGAATATACGATCCAACAGAGACTGATCAGGTTTATGGAATTCGCCCTCGATCGGGCAAACAATGGTTAAGCCGGTGGAGTCAATCTTGGTTACCTTATATTCCCCTATGTAAGAGAAATGTTTCAGGAGATCGGCAACTTCCGGATCAGCCAATTTGGCTTTTGTAATTTTATCCTCGCGCGCTCTGAATAGACGTTTCTTTATATATTCAGGATCGGAATAGTATTCTATTGAGTCGGCAGTAGTTAGTGTAAATCCTACTTCCACAACACTTAGAGACTTCTCAGTTCTCGCTTTTTCAAGTTGTGCTTGAAAGTTATCTGCAGTTAAAACATCCTTACGCGCATCGACAATACTGTCTCTAACAGCACCCAGTGTAGAATCCTCTTTCATCCGGTTCATGAATGCGTAACTGGCTTCCCGGATCATCTCCCAGCGGGAAACCTGTGCATCATCGAAAGCTGCTTCATCCAGAACTGTATCGTAAACCGCAGCGGCAAGCTCGTCCCATCCTTCCTGATGAAGAGAGTCGGCATACGGTGCGAGGAATGTTTCGTTCTGCGTATTAATCAACGAGTCTTCGACAGCTTCAAAGGTCTTCTCCCCTAACAGGGTTCGTGTCGCCTTTCCATCAGATTCCTTCAACATTCGATAGATGACCATACTCGAAAGCTGTGTGGATGAGTACAACGAAGTTTCCGCGGGTTCTTCATGCATCACCGCGCTCATCTCCGCTTCCTGAAAGAGCTTGACATTGACAAAGGATTTATATGCCAAGCCGGTGGTCGGTCCTTCATTCAGGTTGTCCATGTCAAGGTAGAAAATATGTTTCCAGGCAGGTACGCGTGTCTTTTCACCGAGTATATGAGTCCCGCGCAACTGACTCTGCGCGCCGACCATGGTAAAGACACCTTGATCGCCTCGGTCATCGGTTTCAACTGCGATGTAAAAATAGGCTTTGACCAGACCACCATCGAAGGCTTCATCGAGCAGCATTCTGTTGAGACGGATAAGTTCATCTGAAGAGGGAGTCTGACCGATCAGTTTCTTGATTTCGCCGGACAGTTCGACTTTTCTGAACCGCTTTTCCTCGTAGATGTTTTCACCCTCAATCAGTCTGTTAAGATCGTCGATAAGTGATTGCTGAAAGGTCTCCGATGGCGGCAGAGTGTCGATGGAAGAGCCGAGCTGTTCACCGTAAGCTCCAAGTTCATTTTGGTTTGTGGGTGAGAGCCGGCTTCTGACAAACTCGGATACAGGGTTTCTTTTGTCCAGCAGTTGGACAGCGAAGAGTGTCGGGTTGGCAATCTCATTCGACCGGTAAGCCGGAGACCGCGGTGTCGTTGCAAATGTATAAATTGTCACCGGAGCATAAAGAAACTGCTCTTTGGGGACGATCCGCAGGACTACCGAATCCCTCTCACTGGTCGGATATTCAAACTCAATTGCCTTCTCATAATGGCTGAAGAGCTGGTAGGGATCGAAATAATCGACCTGGAAAGAATCGAGACCGCTCTCCTCGCGGGTCAGTCTATCCATCTTGAAACCAGGCGGGTGAACGTCGATAGATTCCTGCACAGCAAAGGCAAGAAGCGAATCCAGATTGCTGGTAAATTTACGTGCTATTCTATGATAGAACTTCGACGCAAAGTAGATGTTCTCCATCCTCTCGCGACAGACGGCTTCTTCAGCAGCCTGATTCTTCCATTGTTTTTTCGGTGTAACAATGGCAAGGAGCAGAACGATGATTAACACACCAATGATAATTTTCACAAGTAAAGATCCCGGGGATCGTGAAACGACTTTCTCGGGCATTTAATTCTCCACAGACAGCTTATACAGTGTTATAGAATTTAAAGTACTGAATCCAAGTGAGATATTGTTCAGTAATTGACAACTGAATCAATACAGACAATCTCACTCATGACCTTTCAATATAAGAATAAATCGGTATTCGTCCACATATTTAACGGAATAATTCACATCTCACTATTGTTATCACCAGATTCAATCTCAGTTGAAATAGGAGCTTCCCCTGATGTTATTACTCCGGTTGCCGGTCAGCAGTATCGACAAATACCATCTGTTGCAGTTTTTCAACAGTTTTGGGACCGATCCCCGGCACATTTCTTAACTCATCGATACTGCCGAAGTGTCCGTTTTGTTGACGGTAATTGATTATTTGCATAGCTCTTACCGGACCAATACCGGGAAGGAGTTCGAGTTCATCGCTCCCCGCAAGATTGATATCCAGCGGATTATCTGCTGAAGGGGAGCTTCTACCAATGTTCGGTTTCTCAAGCGATCCTTCCAACTGGGTTGAAACACGGAGATCGATCTGTTTTGAAAGTTCATGATTACGATATAAACGGATCGATACGCCAATCAGCAGTACTATCAGCAGAAACCAGATGGCTCGTCGCTCGAAAAGACTAAAGCCAA
Source organism: bacterium (assembly GCA_013202285.1). Lineage (GTDB taxonomy): Bacteria > Electryoneota > AABM5-125-24 > Hatepunaeales > Hatepunaeaceae > JABMRV01. The sequence continues at coordinate 7,285 of JABMRV010000172.1, forward strand.
AATTCCTGAGATTGAATTTCCGTTTTGTCATCTATATCGAGTTCTTTGGATTATTACGATTTTGTCTTTCCGGCGAAACAGTTTGTCCAAGAATAGTGTCTTTGCAAGGAATCCGTCGGCTGACGGATGACGAAGCAATCGCCTGTTTGTATTATCGATGAGATTGCTTCCCCAGGCTTTCGCGGGGTCGCAATGACACTCTGGTAATTTGAAATTTCGGGCTATCAGTCCGCAAGATCACATTCTCAGACAATCTGAACAGTCTATCAGATAACTCCCAATGAGTGCTGGCAGATCCCCGTCTGCCAGTTAAGTCATTTTCTTCCGTCAGACGAGGGCGTCTGACAGCACGTGAAGAATACTGATCGATCTCAGATGAAAATATCCCGTACTTTCTTAAAGAACGGTTTTGAATTACCGGACGTCTCTTTAGGTGAGAAAGCCTGCAATTCTTCGAGCAGTTTTCTCTCTTCAGTACTTATTTTCGTGGGAACATGAATTGTTACCCGAACGAGTTGATCGCCACGCCTGTTGCTGTTAAGATGAGGGATTCCCTTATTTCTGAGGCGAAACATTTTTCCTGTTTGAGTGCCGGGATCGATCTTCAGTCTGACCTTACCGCTCAATGTGGGTACTTCTATTGAAGCCCCCAGAACAGCATCGGAATAGCTGACCTGCATCTCACAGAGCACATCATCGCCATGGCGGGTGAACAGGTTATGAGATTTCTCATAAAAGGCAATGATTACATCTCCTTTTCGACCGCCTCGCACTGCGGCATTGCCTTCACCTTTCATTCGTAGATAATTCCCTTCGCTCACACCAGTGGGAACCTTAATATCGAATGTTTTCTCTCCGCGCACAAGCCCGTCTCCACCGCAAACCTCGCAGGCATCGCGAAGAATCTTGCCTTCACCACCGCAGAGATTGCAGACTGTGACGTTGACGACACGACCGAAGAAAGATTCGCTTACCTGTTGGATTTCACCGCTGCCGTTGCATCGCGGGCAGGTTTCCAGATCTCCGCTTTTAGAACCTGTACCCGAACAGGCTTGACATGGTTTGAGTATCTTTACTTTGACTTTCTTTGTCGTGCCCTCGGCTATCTCTTCGAGAGTCAGCTTGATATCCACCTTCAGGTCAGTCCCCCGGCGTATTCTCTGTTGGCGAGCGCCCGTTTGACGACCGAATATATCACCCCCAAATCCACCGAAGACCGATCTGAACAGTTCGAATGGATCAAGACCGTCCATACCGAAACTGAATCCACCGAAATCCTGGGTTCCAGTCATCCCCGGAGCTGCGTGCCCGAATCTGTCGTAACGCGCACGTTTGTTACCATCGGAAAGGACTGAGTATGCCTCGCCTACCTCCTTGAATTTCTCCTCCGCCTGCGCATCGTCGGGATTGCGGTTGGGATGATATTTCATTGCCATGCTTCGATAAGCCTTCTTGATTTCGTCCTGTTCAGCATCTCTGTCGAGACCAAGAACCTCGTAGTAATCGCGTTTATTCATCTGGTCTCTCTTCAGTAGTTTCGCTGTTATCGGAAACCGGTGCATCCGCTTCGGGAATCTTGTTAACTATCACTTTGGAATAACGGATGATCTTATTGCCGAGGCGGTATCCCTTCTCAACTTCATCTATGACTGTACCATCCGGTTTCGAGGAGTCTTCTACCTGCGCCAGGGCAGCGTGTTCTCCGGTGTCGAAAGGCTTACCCAAAGCTTCGATCGGCTTCAATCCTTCGGCATTAAGAACTGCCTGGAATTTCTTGTAAATCAGATCAACACCATGCTGCAGGGCTTTTTTTTCAACGTTCTCCGAATCATGGTTGAACAGCCGCTCGAAATCGTCCATCACCGGCAGCATCTGAGTGATTATTCTCTCACCGGCTCCCGTAATGATCTGATTGAATTCAGCCGTTATTCTCTTGCGAAAGTTATCATAATCAGCTTGGACACGCAGGCATTTCCCCTGCTCGAACTTCAGTTTTTCGCCGAGTTCAGCCAGTTCGGTTTCGAGTTCAGAAATTCTATCCTCAACTGCAGGTTCTTCACGCTCTGCGGTTATTTCGACATGAGCCTCCGCAACAGTTTCGGAAGTCTCATTTATTTCTTTACGCTTTTCTTCCGGTATCGGTTTCTTTTCTTGTTTAGATTTCCTGATCTTCATATTTAATAGTATTGCTCCAAATTTCCTTTTTCTGAAATAAATCCTGTTTTAATTGTGGTTTTTCGCTGAATCCGCCAGATAATGAATTCGCCGAAAAAAATGAGTTCTTTGAAATATTCACTAAATAGTCAAATTTCAATCCACCCATGTAATTCCTGCGAAGGCAGGAATCCAGACAAGTTTTATCTAAAAACATAGCATCTCCTGGATTCTGGCTTTCGCCAGAAAGACGATCACGGAAAGTACAGGTGAGGCGCCTGCGCCACCCAGGATTATGGGCATTCTTGAATGCTAACTGTTATTTTTCCTTGCAATACGTTCACCGACGAGTTGCGCTGTAAAGCCGACGAGCGAGACCAGCCGCGAGTAGTTCATTCGCGTTGGACCAATGATGCCAAGCGTACCAAGTTCGTCACCCATGCGATACGTCGATGTAATAACGCTGCAATCCCTCAAACGTTCCTTTTTATTCTCCTCCCCGATGGTCACGCTGACCCCCTGAGAACGGTCTTTTAACAGGTGAACGATGATGTCTTTGTCCTCGATAAGCTCGATAATACCTTTCAACTGTTCAGGATTCTTATATTCCGGTTGTTCCAACAGTGGACGAGTATTCCCGATGTGCATCTCCTCAACAGTGTCGGAACCGAATATCTTTTCGGGGAAGTCGAGGAATAATCTGACAATGGCGTTCCTGTTGCATTGAACACCGGCAAGACGATCCTCGATGTCGCGATTTATTTCTGCCAGTCGCACACCGGACAGCCGCTGATTTATCAGTTGAGTCGCATCAAGGATCTCTACGTCGCTGATGTGAGTGTCCATCTCAAGCAAAATAGTCCTGACCAAACCGGTTTTAATCACCACAACAACCATAACCCTGCCAGAGGCTACCCGAATGATCTCAATCTTGTCCAGCACTCCTGCGGTAAGATCCGGTGCGATGATTATCGCCAGCATACGGGATACTTCAGATAACAACTCGCCGACACGATTGAGGACTTCGCTTGTTTCGGGTGAGATTGTCTCGAGTTTTGAACGTATCGTCAGGCGATCTTCATCGGTCAGCTCTTCAATATCCATCAATCCGTTTACATAGATTCGGTATCCGAGGTCGGTAGGTACTCGTCCTGCCGAAGTGTGAGGATGCGTGAGCAAACCCATATCCTCCAGATCAGCCATACTGTTCCTGATGGTTGCCGGTGACAGCCCTATGTTCATCCGGCGAGCGAGTGTCCTTGAACCGACGGGATCAGCCGTCAGGATGTAATTATGGACTACCGACCGAAGAATCAATCTTTCCCGGTCTGTCAGACTTATAGCACTCATGCTGCTGTGTTGAATTATCCTTTTGGTTCCGATTATTCCGTATCAACACATTTTACGAAATCCTCACACATAAGTCAAGCTGTCATAAGTGTAACAATGGAAGGTTACGATGGAAGCTGTGAAAATCAACCGAGTTTGAATTCGTCGTTAATACATGTTGACATCGCCTCGGCTGTTTCGTATTTTTTGTCTTCGCTACATTGAATGGTGAGCGCCGACATTCCCCGGCTTTCGCCGGGGCAGGCTCTGTGCGAATCAATCACTGGTGGAGTATCAGAATTGGCAGATTGCGCCCGTAGCTCAATTGGATAGAGCGTCTGTCTACGGAACAGAAGGTTGGTGGTTCGAATCCACTCGGGCGCACGATGCGCTGTACCGTCTACAAATAGGTACACGGATGTAC
>JABMRV010000173.1 GCA_013202285.1 bacterium
GCAGTAACCGGTTCGAATATGAGTCTGTTGGTTTTGGCTGATCAATCGTTGCCTGCTGAAATCGGTGTCTATACTGACGGCAAATTAGTCGGCAGCGGTGTTCTTCAAAACGGCATCTGCGGCATCGCCGTCTGGGGCGACGATCCATCGACGGACGAGACCGACGGCGCTCTCGAGGATCATTCGTTTGAGATCAGGTTACTTACGGATAATGGGCTGACAACTCCTGAATACACAGTTCTTGTTGGTGAAGCTGTTTACAGCATTGACGGTTTTGCTGTTGTTCAGTTGACAGCATCTTCGATTATACCAGTCGAATTCGGCATCGGTTCTGCCTATCCGAATCCTTTCAATTCAGTTATGAAAATAAGTTACGGCTTGTTCGAGGCTGGTGATGTTAGTTTGGATGTGTACGATCTGACCGGTCGTCATGTCGTCGAATTAGTTCATGGTAATTTCAAGGCTGGTATTCACAATACAGTATTTGATGGCACAGACCTGTCAAGCGGTGTGTATCTATTGAGGCTTGAGTCTGGCAGCGATGTCTCGCAGATGAAGATTGCGTTAGTGAAGTAGGGGAAAAGCCCCCCCCCTTTAATTCCCCCCCGGCAACCGGGGGGGAGTATTTGATAATCCCCTCATAGTCCCCCCCTACTTGCGTAGGGGGGGATGTTTTTGGTTACCCCTCTATTTATCCTCCTCCTACTGGCGTAGGGGGGATATTTTACTATCTGATCAGCATAATTTTCTGAATTGCCACTTTCCCCGAAGCTTCCAACCTCACAAAATACAATCCGGATGGCAGGTCGTCTGCATTCAGATTCGTTGTGTAAACTCCCGCCTGCTGATAACCATCAAGCAATGTTGTAATCCGCTGTCCTGACGTGTTAAATATCTGCAGCGATACATGGCTCGGATACGGCAGTCCGAATCGGATGTTTGTCATCGAGTTGAACGGATTTGGATAGGCGGAACTGATGCCGAACTCATCCGGTACGGTCGCCTCTGCAATCACGTCCAGTACTATAAAACCATCCCTGTTGTAAACAAGCCCCTTTCCATACTTGACAGAAATTGATTCCAGGTTAAGTTCGGTTTTCTTATCGGCATCCCACAGTCGCAGAGAGAAGGTTTCGTCCTCCTGCAGCCCCTCTTCGATGTTGTCAGAATATTTGTTATCCCCCCAGACAGCAAGCCCACACCTGCCGTTCCTGACAGTTCCTGCTCCAATTAAATTATCCGAAGCGTCGAAAGCTGCAATCTGATCACCATCCTCGACCTTCATCCCGGTTATGGAATTTATGAGCAGACTCATGTTCTCGCCTGTCGATAGCGGTGCAGTCCAGTGTTCGGCAACCTTGCTGCCCGTGACCGCAACAGCGCCCTGACGCTCCTCATACTCCACGGGATAAACCAACGCCAGATCCTCATCGACGTTAACCTGATACCCCTGACACGGAGTCCAGGGCAGCATGTTCGAGTATCCAAATCTCGGCGCCATGAAGTGTCCCTGTCCATCCTTGGCGAGGAGAACATGATCTATTATCGAGGATAGAACATAGAAATCGCTCTCTTCATCGGCATACAGTTCATATTCCGGGTAATAGGCTACCATGTTCCAGCCTTCATCAAGCGAAAGCTCCGTCTGCGGGTGGATAGGAACGCCGAACCAGGCAGGGGCGATGTCTGCTGTCACTTTGACAAGATAGCCTTCCTCGAGGTTCCAGTAGGCGATATCGTAGTATCCCCAGGAAGGTACGCAGAAATTGCCACGCTCATCCTTGATGATATCGAGAATCATCTCGTCCTCGTCGTCTCTGAACTCCTCGAGCATGAGTTCCATGTAGGGACCTTCCTCGTAGTCATCCCAGTAATACCAAATCGGATCGACATTCAGAGAGATCAGATTCCAACCTTGAGAAAATGAAATCCTAACAATAGGCATCCAAAACACATAGATTGCAATCACAGATTCGCCTTCATTTACCCATACTTCAGGGCCTTCGTTAAACTGGGCTTCTGCCCAATATTCCCTCCTTTGCTCGTTATCCCAAGCCTTGAACATAAACGACTCACCGTTATTAAATCCTTCAACTTCCTCCGTATCGGGATCGTCGCCATAAACCAATATATCAAGCTCCTCATCCGCTTCCCATACTCCCGCTCCAGCCAGTATGTCATCCTCAGTGAACACTCCGACCTCCCAGCCGGTCGGGACAGGATCACCTCCATAGATTACTTCGGTGATGTGCAGAAGATGGCTTCTTTCGGTCTCGGTGAAGTCGGTGAAGTGAGACAGTTCTTGATCACGCGCTTCAGCGTGCACAGGGAATATACAATCTCCATTCTCGTAGTTGCTGATTATGATAATATCACTCACATATTCTCCAGCTTCTTCGGCCTCGAAGACGATGAAAACCTCTCTTTCCTCATCCGGTTCGAGGGCAAATTGTTCGGGATAGGCGCTGAAGCATTCGTTGTCAATTATTATACCGTCGATTTCCAAGTCTCGAATATAACCATTGTAAATCCAGATGGGAAGTTCATACCTGACGCCGGTAAAGATGTCGATCCGCGCCAGGTTGAAGTCGAGTATGGCTTGATCGGGGATCGGACTCCAGCCCCATTCTTCGGGCCATTCGACGAGGAACCCCCAATCTTCGGGGATGCGCATTGTGACCGGGACGATCACTTCAGAATTTGCCGGATCGTTGGTATTGATGATGAGTACAGCTTCGTAATTACCGCCGAATGCACCGGTGGCATCTAAGGTGACGGTGATTATCAGCTCTTCATCTGATTCAATTCGACCCTCTCGGGGATCGTATGACAGCCAGTAATGTTCGGTGACGCCATCATCAATTATCAGCCAGCCTTGATTGGAAAACGATCCGAGCCAGAGGTTATGACCGTCGTGACCGACACCAGCCCAAGGATCATTACCGTTATTCCAACTTAAATCCTGTACTATGCCTTCAAACTCCCAATTATCAGTGTCAATAGCAAGCTCCCAGATATGGTTTGGTGTGTTCATCCACAACTGACCGTCAGGGTGTTTATCCATCCAACAGATACCGCGGCTGTTCAGGTCTTCAAGTTGATCCTGCCGCCAGTTGACACTGCCGACCTGTTCGACCTCGTTGCCATTCACTTCGTAAAAGTTTAACAAGTTCCAATCCTGATCGGAGATGGTTATAATCCATCCATTCTCCTGACTGCAGGTCAGAGCGGTTGCTGGTCGAGGCAGGTTTAAATTACCGAGGTTATTGCCCTCTATATCATACCTGAGCAGGAAGTCGTTCTCCCAGGGAATCGCATATAGTACTCCATCCAGGCAGGCACAGTCCATTGGGTTGCCGCCGGGCTGGAAACTGATCACCTCTTCGAAGTCCTGATAATCATATTCAAACCAGACCGCAGCGATACGGTTCGGGTCATAAGTTGCCAGCCACATCACTTCGTTAACCTCGTCATAAGCGCAGTTCTTATAGTTATCCATACCGCCCCAGCGGATCTCTGCAATCACATCACCGAGATCGTCACGACGGTTTTCGTTCATACGATCTGTTCTGCGAAGTTTACGAGCAGCCTCATCGCGACCGGGTTCAGAGATTATCCTATGTTCGATGCTGAAGTATAGATCTGCATCACCTTCATTGGAAATAATCAGTTCATATTCTTCCACTGCTCCTGTGAATATCTGTTCGTCGAAACCCTCTTCCGGTTCAACTCTTATAATAGGCGGCAGAAATGTTTCGGCATGAAGAGCAACCTCGTACTCCGGTTCATCCGGATCGTTGCAACTTAAAATCATTGTCGCATTGTACTCACCCGCCTCATCCTCCGGAGATTCGAAGGTAAATATAACTTCCGCACTTTCATCCGGTTCAAGAAACAATTCATTTGGATCGGCGGAGAAGAAAGCGTGTTCGCAGTATATCTCATCGATTAAAAGATCATCAGAACCCCTGTTGAAAACCTCGACGACCATTGAATAAGGACCACCCATGAAAAAGTCGTGAAATCCCAGGTTCCAATCCACGACGTCGGGATAGCCATAATCTTCAGACCATACGACGTCGATATCGGGTGCGTCAGTTACACTCAAAATGATGCTGAACACAAATTCACCACAATACGGGATATTGGTAAATAGGATTACCTCTAACTCATAATCCCCTTCCTCGCAATCTTCCGCATTGGCGGTTATGATTACTTCAATCTCATCCTCAGGCTCCAAAACACCTTCCTGAGGATCGATCCTGACCTGAGGGTGCTGCTGGTTCTGGTCGGGTTCACCGATTAGTTGTATCTCAAACTGGAAGCCGATATCCTCATCGCCGACGTTCCCCATGGAGAATTCCCACTGTTCCTCCTGCCCGATATATAACTCAACGTCGATGTTTTGAAAATCAAATATGAGCGGGAATATCTCCAGTTCTGCGTGAACCGGTAGTTCAACTACTTCATTGTCAGGATCGTTGGAACTGATTGCAACTGTAATATCATATTCGTCGAATTCAGGATTCTCTTCCGGTTCGCATTCAATATCGAACCTTACGCTGCGGTTTCCATCTGGAGCTATCTCGAATTCGCCGGACGCAGTGACCAGCCATTCCATGTCGGCTACGATAGAGGTCACCTGCAGGACTTCATCGCCATCGTTGAATATCCTGAATCCTTCGTGATGGATTTCCCAATGACCTCCCTGTTCCCATTCGTCCGGATGCCAATAGGCATGGAGATCAAGCTGTTCGGGATCGAGCCTGATCTGCGGCTGTGATAGTACAATCTGAAACAATCCAAGCATCAGGATGAATGCTGCGGTTTTCCGGTATTTTAGCATAATAACTCCGTATTTGCATCATTAAGGCAGAAGTAAACGGGCAGTAGTCCCGACTTATTCGGGATGAATAGATGATTGAAAAGCATTAAGGACTCTCCATTTAGAGATACTCCTATTATGAGTATAAGAGATTGTTTAGAAGGATGATGTGTTGCAGGTCACATTTCAGGTTTTATTTTAACATACGGGCTCTTGATCGACAATTAAAAGGAAGATTCTTCAGAAAACATTGCAGATTTATTAATGTTCTCACTATATAGTAGGAATAGACACATATACCGGGTATATGTTCGAAAGGTTGTGGATTTGGGAAAAAAGTGTTTTTTTCTGATTTCAACAGAATTTTATGAGAAAACACTTGATATTCGGAGATTTCTTGACGAAATTTTGTTGTTAACTAATTACTTTTAGACCCATAATGAGTTATCATGGGTCTTTCGATCACTATCGGTTGATTTGTGCGATTGATTATTCGGTAGTGTTTTCTTTGATCAACGCACAAAATTGGAGAATGGTAGATGAATATCTATGTGGGTAATCTCTCTTTTAATGTAACAGAAGAAGATCTTAAAGGAGTTTTTACCGAATTTGGTGAAGTAGTCAGTGTTAATGTTATCACTGACAGGTACACCGGAAAATCAAAAGGATTTGGTTTTATAGAAATGCCGAATCAGGCTGAAGCCGAAGCCGCAATCAAAGAGCTTAACGAAAGCCCTTTGCAAGACAGAAACATAATCGTTAACCAGGCTCGACCCCGGGCGGAAAGACCACCTCAGCGTAAGCCAAGGTATTAATATCTCTCGTGAGTGATTGAATGAACGAGATCCATAATACGGAACAGAAATAAGCGATAACTTCGCAACAAGGAGAAGTCGCGAACATGTTGTGTGACGGACAAATTGCCATCGTTACTGGTGCCGCTGGCAATGGAATGGATCGGAGTAAACTCTCACTTTTGTCAGAGAAGACGCCAGCTTTGTTGTGAATTGCCAGACCAGCGCAGACAGTGTACGCACTGTTGTCAAGCATATTGAAACTGAAGTAAAAATACGATAACCATTGAAGCGGACGTTAATTATCGGCATCAATGTAAAGTGTCGGTTGATACTACTGTTGCTGTTGAGTTCACATTAAGATCTGTATCGTCAATCCCGGTGGTGGATAGCAAATTTAACTAATCCGGAAACTCATTAGATTGCAGTATTATTTGATGTGTAAAAGGAGCTTACGCCGATTTTTCACATCATATCTCTCTTGCAGCCTGAAGTTTTCGAAAGGAATGGGGAAGGGTTATCGCTTTGACGACTCTTCCCTTTACCATTTTAGTCTCTTACTCCCCGTCAGATACCCTCCGCACTTTCAAAGCAATATCCACAGTTAGTGATTTTCGTCATTGGGGATACCCGGCTACAGAGGTTACCTCAACGTACCCTCATACTTCGCCGTTAACTGTTTCGCCTTGACATGCTCAAGGGTATAATCCGGCAGCAGCATGGGAGCGATGCGATCCGTATCAACACCGGCTTCTTCCATTTCAGCATGGTACTTCTTAACATGCTCAAGAGATAATTCGCCATCTTCAGCCTCATTCAGAGCATACTGACCTGCATTAATACCGGCGATGCGACCATAGACCATGATGTCGAGCAGCGAGTTGCCCATCAGTCTGTTCTCGCCGTGAGTTCCACCGCCGACTTCGCCGCCGAGGTATAATCCCTTCAATGGTGTTGCACCGTCCGTAGTGAATTCCAGACCGCCGTTCTGATAATGCAGGGTCGGGTAGATCATCATCGGTTCTTTTCCGATGTCGATATCGAACCGGTTGAACAGGATGTGCTTGCCGGGGAATTCCTTCTTCACGTAACCCTCGCCGAACATATCGTCTAACATCGGGCTGTCGAGCCAGATGCCGAACTTACCCGACGGAGTCGGAACGCCCTTGCCGACTTCGACACATTCCTTAATTATACAGGATGCCTCGATGTCACGCGGTTCATGCTCGAAGACGAACTGCTCGCCATCGACGTTGACCAGGTTGGCTCCAGCACCGCGGAACTTCTCGGTTATCAGGATGCCCTCAGCCTGTTCGGGGAAGATCACGCCAGTCGGGTGATACTGGATCGTATGCAGGAAGCAGACCGGTACTCCGGCGCGATAAGCCATCACGATCCCATCACCCGTCGCGCCGTAATGGTTGGTTGTCATGAAGTTCTGAACGTGCAGACGACCGCTGCCTCCGGTTGCCATAACGACCGACTTCGCCTTAACTATCAAATACTCGGCAGTTTCCATATTGTAAAGAACAGCTCCTGCGCAATGTCCCTTATCATTGAGGATGAGTTCGACGGCGGGAGAGAACTCGATAACGGTTATATCATCCATCCGGTTGCGGGCTTCGTCACGCACGGTGCGCATCATCTCAGCGCCGGTGATGTCGGCTGCGTAGTGCATCCGTTTGCGCGATGTTCCGCCGCCGTGCATCGTCTTCAGAATACCATCGTGAAATTTGCTGAAGTTGCAGCCGAGCTTGAGCAGCCATGTTATCACATCGGGAGCTTCATTCGCCAGGGTTTCGACAAGTTCGGGATTATTGGTGAAATGACCACCGCCGATAATGTCCAGGTAATGATAGTACGGCGAATCCTTCCATCCCTTTGTGGAAGCCTGAATGCCGCCCTCTGCCATCATGGTGTTGGCGTCCCCATGTCGGAGTTTGGTTGCGATGATGACCTTGGCTCCTTGTTCCTGCGACAGCAGCGCAGCTGCAGTACCTGCTCCGCCTCCGCCTATTATCAGGACGTCGGTCGAGTAGTCAGGCTTGGAGAGGTCGATATCATCGGGATTAACACGACTCTTCGCTTCGAGAAGATCGACCATCTCATGACAAATACGGTAGCCTTTGTTCGGACCGATCTGAATCTCGCGGCGACCCTCTTCTTTAACATCCGGATGAAAAGCATGCAGAACCTTATCACGATCCTCAGGCGACAGGGCTGGAAATTCCTCACTGGCTTTCTTCTTTTCGATCCTGGCGGGACGTGTCTCTTCAACTTTCTTTATTAACTGTTTTAAGCTGTCCGGGTAAGACATTTTATTTCCTCTTTTATTGTGTACACGAGGTGTGTAACACCACGCTAAATATCTCACAAAACCGTGTACCGATACGAGATCGGGATTACTTCAGAAGTGCATAATCACTCTGCGGAACCCATTTCTCATCGGAGGTATGAGGTTCCATTTCACGTTCGTTATAGAGTTTCTTCAACTTCTCAATTTCAGGAGTAACCTGATCCTGTTTGAACGGATCGAGCGTGCCGAGCGCTTTCAATTCGTCAAGTTTATCACTGTAAAAGCCTGACTTGATAGCTTCGACCTGTTTGTCGGCATGTTCACTCGGAGGAGCGAGGAACCTGCCTCGAATGCGCCGGACCATCTGTGCGATGTGATATTGCGCCATTTCTGCCATGCAGCGAGTTGCGCATAGACCACACTGGATGCAATCGAATGACAGCTCTGCCGCTCTGTCAAGATCGCCCTGCTTGATTGCTGAGATATAGTCCATCACTTCGATGTCCATCGGACAGACCTTTGTGCAGGCGTTGCACGCCAGGCAGCGGAAAAGCTCAGGATAAGCCGCATGAACTTCTTCAACTTGACCCTTGAGATCATCCCAGTTGAAGACAGCACGATTGGCGGGATAGAACGGAATCTGCGTAAGATACATTTCCGGTTCGACGACCGTCTGGCAGGCTAAACCCACGCGGATATGATAGTCGCCGGGTTTGCGATAGACTGTTGCGCAGGCTCCGCAGATTCCGCCACGGCAGCCGGCGCCACGGATGTACTGGTAACCTGCATATTCCATCGCTTTCATGATGGTCAGAGACTCAGGCACGTCGTACCGCTTACCCATTATATAGATGGGTATCAACTTAGCTTCCAGTGCCGGAGCTTTGGTTTCTGTATCGCTCATTCAAACCTCTGTATGTTGAAATTATGGATATTTCTTCTTGATGTTTTCAGTGGTGCAGGCGGGACGCCATGCCACTATTTATTTTAAACTCTTAACTAACTCAACAAACTCCCCCCAACTCTTTAATATCCTCTCAGGAGGATCACTCGCAAGCTGCTTGCCAGATGGATTATACCAGACAGCAATCATACCGGCGGCTTCAGCGCCTTTAATGTCATCCTCGATCGAATCCCCGACGAACCAGGTTTCATTTGCTTCTGTTCCGAGCTTTGCCAGCGCAGTCTTGAATATCCCGGGGTGTGGCTTGCGGAAACCATAATCAGCGCTTGTCATTAGAAAATCGAAATAGTTCCTTATTCCCAATTTATCCAGCAGATAAAAATGACTCGCACCATTCGTCGAAGCATTACTCACAACACCAATCGGGATACCCATCTGCTGGACGACTTCTAACATCTCAATCACACCTGGCTCACAGTCGCTTTTATGATAGTTTTTGATATACATAAAATCAAGTTCATCATCAGTCAAATCAAACGATATTCCAAGCCTGTCAAACAGGTTTCTGTCAAACTGACGACGGCTGAACTCCATTAAAGAAGTCTCTTTGATTTCACCGGCTGCCATCATTATTTCATCGGCAGTCTCTTTAATCATGTCAAAGGTCACATCCTTGCGATCCGGTATCATTTCCAGCAGACCGTTTATACCGGATTCCCTGTTCGGTCTCCAACTGACCAATGTATTCCAATAGTCGAAGAGGATGCCTTTGGGTTGTTTAAGGTTCAATGGTTTAACTTTCATATAACGGATCAGGAAAAATCAGGCTTCCACGGAAGCCAACAAGCCTTTCTCACTCAACCATTCCCGCGCAGAATCAGTATTCAGGTCGAACTTCGATTCCTCTGGTTCAATGCCCAATGCCAGAGCCAATAACTGAGTAAAGTAGAAGGTCGGTATCTCATGCAGATCTGATTCGCTCTCGATCAGATCGGATTGCCGGTTGCCAAGACTGTATTCACACAGAGGACAGCTCAATATCAGCGCATCGGCTTCCCTGTTTACTGCTGAACCGATTATCCGGGATACTGTTTCCTTTGCGGCTTCTGGATTGGATATGATCTGGTATGAACCGCAGCAGGTTTCAGATTCTTCCCATGATACAGCCGTAGCGCCGAGAGCTTCTATAAATTCCTCGAATATCTTCGGTGAAATTCCTCTGTCGATGGAGATTTCCTCCGGGCGAGTCAACGTACATCCATAGTAGGGAGCAAGCCTCAAACCGGTCAAAGGTCTTTTTACCGAATCACTTAGTTTTTTCCAACCGATATCATCCTTCAGTACGTTCAAAAGATGGACGACCTCTACTTCACCATTATAGTCGTTCTCCTCTTCGAGGAAGTTGTTGATCGCATCTCGCTTGACTTCATCTTCACGCATGAGCAGGTTTGCACGGGCGAGAACGTTGTAACACATCGAGCAGAGTACGACAACCCTGTCAAAGCCCTGATCCTGAGCCCTGATCAGATCGCGAACCGGCGCCAGCAGGTGTATCAGGTCATCATCCGCGAGTGAGTAAACCGCGCCGCAGCAATTCCAGCGCTCAAGTTCAATCATTTCAATCCCAAGTGCAGCCATGGAGTGGATTGCAGATCTCTCGAGGTTCCCGGCTTTTGTCTTAAGTGTACAGCCCGGATAATATCCTGTCTTCATGTTTCTCCTTTAGGCGGTATGTTTGCGGAATGCGCTTACCATCGCGATTTGTGGAAGCTCCATGACGGTCTCAATCTCAAAGGGCTCTATAAAGTTTTCGTTGGAGCGAAGTTTGACCTGCCGGGTAGCTTCAATTATTTTCGGAATATCGAGTCCCCGCGGGCATCTTAGTTCGCACAAGTAGCATGTTACGCAGAGCCAGGCGAATTTCGCATTCATAACCATTTCGCGCTGACCGAGCGTAACCATGTGTATCAACTTTCGCGGCGATACATCACTGGTGGCTTCTACAGGGCAGAGTCCTGAGCAGGTTCCGCATTGCATGCATTTTGTTAGTGGTTCACCGCTGATTTCCTCTATTTTCTTGGTGAACTCACGGTCAACGGTCTTCGTTGATATGGTGATCGGCATAGCTTTCCTCAGTGCAGAGTGTGGTAAACTGGTGGCTGAACAGTTTTCAGAACAGAATAATACCCTTAAATCTGATTATCAAAATGACAGATTGAAAAAACCGTTACACACCAGTTTTGATATAAGATAATTAATATAGTGCTTATCAATATGTCAGTCAAGGAAAGCCGGTATCGTATTGTCAGCATACGAAAATGTGCTAAGTCATACTTTGTAATGCTTGCCGATATTTGTATATTATAATAAATGTTGAAGATGTATCTGAAAGAGAGTATCCAGCTTCATTATAATGTTAAGACGACTTTGAATTTGTGATTTGTTGACAAATGGAGGCATCTTGCCTATATTCACGCTGTTAGTAGTAATCGCTTGATATTGTCACGTTTTATAATTGAACTACTCAACAAGATAGACTTTCAGTAGTATCTACACGGGAGTTGCAGCATTGGAAAATTTCAGGCTTACTTTTGATGGTAAGAAATTAAACGCTTTTGTGAGTGTCAGGAAGAGTGAAAACGATGTAAAGGTCACTCCGGAAATAATTCTCAATTATCTTGAGCAGGTTGGTGTTATCTATGGAGTGAATGATGAAGCTGTTAGGAAGATGATTGAAAGCGAGGTCATTGACAAGCGGGTTATAGTAGCGACAGGGAAAGAACCGGTAAAGGGTGAAGATGGAAGGGTGAAGTTCCACTTCAAAACCGATCTCGAGATGATACCGAAAGTCCAAACTGACGGTTCGGTCGATTTTCACGACCTCCAGTTATCCCAGAACGTAAAGGCAGGCGAAATCATCGCTGAGCGTACCCTCTTCACTGAGGGGAAACCGGGGATTAGCGTACTTGGTGATCCATTACCGGCAATACCAGGGACAGCCGCACTGTTGATGGCGGATGAGAATACTGAATTTCAGGATGAAGAACAGCTCGTACTTATTGCGAAAGTAGATGGTAATGTCAAGCTGAGAAGTGGCAACAGGGTTGTTGTTAATACCGTATTTCATGTAAAAGACGATGTTGACTTCAGTACCGGGAATCTTGACGTGACCGGGGATGTATATGTCGCCGGTAATGTTATCTCAGGCTTCAAGATAAAAGCCTCAGGCAATGTAATTATTAACGGTCTGGTTGAGGATGCCAGAATTGATTCCGAAGGTGATGTAATGGTGAGAAGAGGATTTGTAGGGACTGGAAAGGGGATTATCAACGCCGAAGGAAATGTAATGCTGAAGTTCATCAACAATCAAACTGTTAATGCAGGAAGCGATATCCATATAGGTGAGGAGGCAGTACAAGCCCAACTGAACGCGGGCAAGTCAATCAATATGACAAGAGGCAGAGGCATACTGGTTGGAGGTGAAGCTCATGCAGGTATATTGATAGAGGTCAACGTTATCGGAACTGAGCAAAAAACAAGAACCTTAGTGCTGGTTGCTGAACATGCTCGTCTGCCATCTGAGATTGAAACAACCAGCGATGAGATAGCTGAACTCAGAAAGAAGCTCGATGAAGTTATGCAGAGAACACTGCACATTATAGAATTGAGCAAGAAAACAGAGATGACTGTTAGTCAGAAGAGATTACATCGTTCCCTTGAAGAGAAGATTAAATTCCTTGATGATAGGATAGAGAAACTTATGCTTCAGAAAACATCCATGGTGAGCGAAACGAAAAAGATAACGGAAAATGCGTTTATCAGGGTGAAAAGAAAAATCTATCCTGGAACCAAAGTGAAAATTGCCTGGATGGATAAAGAAATCAAAACAAGTCTCGGGAGCACTGAATTCCGTATGGGTTCTGACAAATTGCTCATCACCGAGATTAAAACTCGCCTTTAAGCCCCCCTATACCCACACAACTCTCTGTCATTCTGCACTAAGCTAAGCGTTAGTCTGTAACAACCATCCGTCATTGCGAGCGAAGCGAAGCAATCTATTTTATAAGTATGATCTTCCTTACCAATATCTGTTTACCGAACTTAAATCTACAGAGGTAGATTCCAGCGGACAGATCTGATCCATTCAGTGTTAAGTTGTGTTCACCGGCAGGACGGTTCTGATCAATGAGCGTTAAAACCTGTCGTCCGTGGATGTCGTATAATCTGACGGTGATTTGATCTGCAACCGGCAGAGAATACGTAATAGTGCTGCTTGAATTGAACGGATTGGGGTAGATGCTTATAATTGAGAACTGACTGGCAACGGTTTCGCTGTTGTGTTTCACATCATTTATTGGTCTGATGACAAGTGTAATGTGTACGATGGTCTCGCCTCCACTCCCGTCATGCGTAAACACCAGATCCCACTCCAGCGTATCGGGTTGGAATTCATTAACATCCATTAAAATAGATATTCCCTGGGATTCTTCAGGCGCCAGTTCTCCTGCTTCAGGGTCTATCTGTATCCAGGAGAGGTTGGTGGAGAGATGCCATAAATCTATACGGTCGTCGGAGCCGTTATTAGCAATATCGACAAAAACCCAGCTGTAATCGTCATATTGGTTAGAGATAAATGCTCCACCGGGACGACCGTCATCTTCATGAACCAGTTCCCGAACGAACTCGATCTGATCCGTGTCCGGATTAATCTTGCTGACAAACATACCACTGCCTTCTATACTGTAGATTACATACAGAGAATAGCCATCCGGATCATCACTCCAGTTTGCCAGTCCGTATATGCGCAATTCATGTCGGTCGATCTCTCGAATGAGGTTGCCATCGCTATCATAACCGCAGATGAAATTGCCAGTGATAGATGCAATCCACAGTAGTTCTCTTTCGCAGTCCCAGGCAAGAGCCTGGTTAGAATTGTAAGGTCCATTCCAGCTGTCAACCGGTTCTCCATTCGGTGTAAATGACATGATGTTTCTTTCACCGGAGCCCCATATCAATTCACCGTCCCAGGCGAGGTCTTTCATTCCGTTGCGAGAGTCACCTACCTGCTCCATTGTGTCGATTAGTTCTCCATCGCGGTTTATTTTATAGATCAGGTTTACACCATCATCATTATCAGACTGATTGGCGCCGGATACGTAGAAGTAATCTTCAGTAAATACCGCACCCTCGATACGGCTGTCGCCGGTTATCTCGCTGATTTGGTATGAGTGTCTCAGATCCCAGGCTTCGCCGCCACCGCCGGGAGGGCGGTTATCAACCATCCAGGTCAACGTTCCATTGCCCTGGTTGGAGATTATAAGTTCTATATCTGTTGTCTCACCCTCATTTATTACAACATGAATATCATCCTCTGAGACCTCAAATTGTCCATGCAACAGGTAAAAATTGATTTCGAGAGTTTCGTCTGATCCTACAGACTGATCGAAGAGTGTCGAATCATGCCATCCTTCTGCAGAAGCGGTGATCTCAAATTCCTGTTCAGCAATAACATTTCCGATAAACCAGTATCCCCACTGATTGGTCTCGGCTGTTTCGAGGTTGGAAGTAGTTACTGTCGCTCCCTCGATAGGCTCCTCGGTTCTCGCGCACCTGACGTAACCTTCCAGTGTGCCGATCACCGGGAAATGATTAGGGTTGTAATGAAAACCGAGATCGGCAACATCCTCGTCCGGAGACAGATCAGTCTGTGTGGTCAGTTCGTTCATCCCCAGTTCATCCGCTGTATCGCTGCCGACATCGATGCAGGGACTTTCAGCTTCAAGGAAGTAGCTGTTCAGTCCCCAGATGGGATCCCTGCCTTCAACAAATCCCGGATTTTCATTCATTATCTCTTCGCCGTCCCAGAGATCATCCTCGTTCACGCCTCCTTCGACGTTACAGTAACTGATAGTGATCTCGCCGCCATTATCCTGGGCGTAGAGCTGGTTCCCATTCGGCGCTTCATTCCCCCAGAAGATGGAATTAATGATTACCGGATTGGAGTCTGATCCCTTGTACAGACCGCCGCCCATGCCGTTGTCCGAAATCACACCAGCCCGGTTATTGACAAGGGTACAGAAGGAGATCTCGGAGTTGCTTGTCTGTGTCACGGCAATCCCGCCGCCGTCGATTCCAGCGCCGTTGCCTTCAAATATACAGTTGATGATCGCACCGGTTGAACCGGTGTTTACTAGGATACCTCCGCCGAATCTGTCCGCCTGATTGTCAATGAATATGCAGTTGTTGACCTCGACCTGAGATGTATCTGTAGTGAATAATCCGGCTCCGGAAGATTCACCTTCGTTCTCGGAGAAGATGGTCAGTTCGATCAAACCCTGTGAATTACTCACCGAGATACCGCCACCGGAGACACCTTCAGGCATGACATTCGATATGATTACACAGTTCTGTATGATGAAATCCTCCGCTCCGGTGATGGTCATTGCTGCAGAGGTTCCCCCGGTCATTGTTATACCGCTGATCATTGCTCCGCTGGTAATTGTCATTGCCTTAGTGGCATCGGCGTTTTCACAGTCGATAATGCAATTTTCGGGACCATTCTCGGAAATGATAACGATTGCTTCGTTGACGGTCATGTTGACATTACCGTTGCCGGTGTATTCGCCGTCGGCGATGAGGATAGTATCGCCTTCAGCGGCTTCCTGGATTGCGCCGTCGATGGTGTCGAAGTCATCGGGAACATGTATTATGTCCGCAAATAGTACGGAAACCAGGGCAGCAGCCAGAGATAATGATATGGTGAGCTTTGCCGTCTTCATCTTGCACTCCACATTGTTTGTACAGTAGTTGTTCGGTAGTTTCGTAGCCCGGATTTCTTGCAGTCCGGGCTTCTTTTTACCCAGCACCACAAGGATACAGGCTATAATACTGATTTGGTCGTTTACCCGTAGAGCTATACTACCATAAAATACAAATATAATCTATTTTGTTCAATGGAACAAGAGGAGACCATTGACGGATAACTTGTATGGAATGATGTTCCAGTTCATTCAACTAGCGACCGGGACATGAGAGAACTAACGATTAAAAGGAGAGTTTCTACAATGTGTCAATGCTATTATTTGGTTGATACACGTTTGTTCTAAAGGGAGTAGTTGCTGTTTATTGACAGAGAAACTTGAGTTTTCGGTGGTTAAAGTTTATATTATAATATAGTGTGGATTTCGTACTGGTGTCGATTCGGATGTTACTCACACTATTTTGCTGCTCCGGAGGCACTTAACCGAAGAGCAGAGCATTTATATCGGTTGTAAAGGAGATTCCAACAGTTTACTGTTGGAAGTGTATTATTTAGAAGACGGTAATCAAATAAGAAATCTTTATGGGAGAATACATGTCAGAAGAACATACAGTTACAATAGACAGAAAGGCTGTTGAAGCAGCTTTAGAGGTAGTAAGACCCTCATTGCAGGCAGATGGTGGCGACGTCAGTCTTGTTAACATCAGGGACGACGGTGTAGTGGAACTGCAGTTGCAGGGAGCGTGCCATGGCTGCCCAATGGCGATGATAACACTGAAAGGTGGTATCGAACGCTACTTGAAGCAGGCAGTACCGGGTGTCAAAGAGGTGATAGCTATAGATATGTAGCGACCTCTCATCTATTCCGCGGATGTTAACATCCGGCGGTACTTCAACATCAATTAACGGAGCAGCAACCGAATATGTCCGGATTTCCTGAAAATCTGTCAATTAGAAGAGCTCGGGATAACGATCTTCCTGAGATAGCAAGGCTTCATTTTGCTGCATATCCCGGTATTCCCATGACGCTGGATGAACGGATCAGCCATTTCAGGGATGATCCGCGTATCCCGCTTGAGGATAACTGGGTTTGTATGCGCCGGGATAGACTGGTAGGTGTATTCGCCCTGTATAACTTCCAGATGTATCGGTCAGGTGTAGTTTATCCTGCCGGCGGGATAGGCAGGGTGGCAGTTGCTCCTGAAGCCCGTCTGGAAAAGATCGCCTACTGGCTGATGGCTCGCGCAGTGGAGATTATGGACCAGAATGCTTTTTCGCTGTCCATCCTGTATCCATTTCGCCATAGCTTCTATCGCAAACTGGGATGGGGTATTGCCGAGCAGGTCAGATCTTACCGGATAGATCCATCGACCATCCCGTTATTTCCTGAACGCTCCCGGATGGAGACGGTTATCACCAATGCTGAAATGGAAGAGGTGATGGCTTGCTACCAACGTTTCGCTGAGAGCCATAACGGATTGCTCGTTCGGGATGATCCGGTCTGGTATGAACATATCTTCAAGAACTGCCTGACTTATGCCTTCAGAGCCGAAGATACCGGTGAAGTAGAAGGTTATATCCTGTACAAGTATAAACCTCACTCAGTGACGACGGCTTTCATGGTCAGCGACCTCATTGTCCGAGAAATGATCTGGACGACCGACAAGGCTTTCAGAGGAATATGGGGATTCCTTTCATCGCAACGCGACCAGGTGAAGTGCATTGAATACACCCATCATTCTGAACTGCCTATAGAGTACATTCTGAAAGAACCGCAGAAGGTCAATGGTATGCACAGTATGTTGAGTGGCGCGGAAACGGCATCTATAGGTTCAGGATTAATGGGCAGGATTGTCAAGCTTCGTAAGGTTTTCGTCGCAGGTAATTTCGGGGAAGGTAACGGTGAAGTTACTTTTAGAATACGTGATGAGCTGAATTCCGGAAATGCTCAACCTTTGACGGTTGCATTTGAGAACGGTAAGACTGATTTCCCACGAAAATCTTCCTCAAGTTTAATACTTTCCACAGATATAGCGACAATATCCTCATTATACTGGGGAGCGCTGTCATTTTCTGACGCGCTCTATTTGGGTATGGTGTAGATCGAGGGCAAGGGAGAAACA
>JABMRV010000174.1 GCA_013202285.1 bacterium
CTTCAGCCCGCCGTCAGACGAGGGCGTCTGACGGCGGGCTGAAGTCCATTCTCGGACAGTCTGTTGCGCGGGAATGACAAAATGAATACTATTTCAACAAGCACTAATTACATCCTAAACATTCTAAATTGTACTCATTACATCTCTCACCGCATGACAGAATATGCATTCCCAGCGGTTCTCATGTGCGAGGGCTATCCATTTCCGTCTCGCTTTAAGCAATTCCTTTGTATCCAGATCGTGCTCAGTAACAACTTCAAGGTTGGTATGCTCAACAACAGAAAACAGATCACCGGAAAAGAAGACTGTCTCGCTCCCGCTTTGAATGATAACCACCTGATGACCCGGACTGTGACCAGGCGCCAGTCCTACCGACAATCCAGGGATAACCTCGCTGTCGCCATCAAGCATAACCAACCGCCCGGAAGCTGTTAGAGGCTCGTAATCATCCGGGTAATAACCGCAACGATCCGGGGAATCGAGCGATCTTGCATATTCCAGCTCCCGCTCCTGAATATAATATAATGCGTTTGTGAAAGTCGGCGCAAGCTTTCCAGCATCTAAAAACGTGCACCCACCCGCATGGTCATAATGGAGATGTGTCAGCAATACAATATCAATGTCATTAGGTTTGATTCCAATTTTACTCAATTCGTGCAGAAGCTCTCTCGGTTTCTGATAATCGAGCAGACCGAGATCGGTGAAATCACACTTATTACCCAATCCGGCGTCTATAAGGATATTCTTTCCTGAAATTCTGATAAAGAGCTGGTTCAAGCCGATCAGTAATCGGTTTCCGTTAATCTCTCCCGAGTCCAATGGGAAACTGTCAGCCGGAATTTTAATCCAGCCGTCTCTGATTATGTTATATTTCAAAACCTAACGAAGAGTGTTACTTACCAAGCAGCATCCTGGCAATCACCAGCCGCTGGATTTCAGAAGTCCCCTCACCTATTTCGCACAGTTTAGCGTCGCGCCACATTCTCTCAACTGGATAGTCGCGCGTATAACCGTAACCACCGTGTATCTGGATTGCTTCTTCAGCTATTTTCGTGCCGATTTCGGAAGCGTACAGCTTTGCCATCGCCGCTTCCTTACCATAGCTCTTTCCTGCATCCTTAAGCCTGGCGGCATTATATACGAGATGACGCGCCGCTTCAATCCAGGTCGCCATGTCCGCCAACTTGAACTGAACCGCCTGGAATTTGCTTATCTGACGACCAAACTGGTATCTCTCCTGGGAGTACTTGAGAGCTTCATCATAAGCGCCCTGAGCGATACCGAGTGCCATTGCACCAATCGATATTCTCCCGCCATCGAGGATCTCAAGGAAGTATGGAAAACCCTTTCCTTCCTCTCCGAGCAGATTATCAGCAGGAATACGGCAGTCTTCGAAGATCAAACCCGCCGTGTCCGATCCGCGGAGACCGAGCTTGTCTTCCTTGCGGTCTATTGAAAATCCCGGAGTATCTCGCTTCACGATGAATGAACTGATACCCCTGGAAGGTTCCTTTGATTTATCCGTTATGGCTGTTACGGAATAGACTTGCGAAACAGATGCATTGGTGATAAAGCGCTTGGTGCCGTTCAATACCCATTCATCACCGTCTCTGTTAGCGGTGGTTTCAGTGCCGCCGGCATCCGATCCGGCGTTCGGTTCGGTAAGTCCGAATGCGCCAAGGATCTCTCCTGAACAGAGCCTCGGCAGCCACTCCTGTTTCTGCTCCTCATTGCCGAAAAGGTATATTGGATTGACCCCGAGCGAAATGTGAGCTGCGAGTGTGATTCCATGCGAACCGCATACCCGTGACAATTCTTCAACAGCGATTGCGTAACAGACATAATCCATACCCGCGCCGCCATACTCCTCAGGGAAGACAATCCCCATCAAACCGATTTCGCCCATTTGTTTAACCGTTTCCTCTGGAAAACGGCATGTCTCGTCAATCTCGGCGGCTATTGGTTTCACTTCATTCTGCGCAAAATCATGCACCATCTCACGCAGCATAAGCTGTTCTTCAGTAAGAAACATCTAAACCTCTTGGTTAATAAAACTTCTTTCTTCCACCAGGTTACGCTATAATTGAAACCTGGCGGGAACGAAAACGTGTATCTTTACAGTGTCATATTTGGATTCCCGCCTGCGTGGGAATGACAAAGTAGCACGGGAATGACACAGAAGGTACTTTATCAACAAGCACTAATTAAACCAATTCAGATAGAAATTCAGCAACGTGCATCACCTTGACTACCCTGTCAGTTTTCGCATTGAGAACAGATTGTATCCTCAACATGCATCCCGGTGATCCGACCAATACTTTATCTGCTCCCGTTTCAATTATTCGTTCAACTTTTCGTTCAGCAATCTTCATCGACGTCTCACGGTGGAAAAAAGCATAGCTGCCACCAAAACCGCAACAGTGATCGCTATCCTTGAGTTCCCTTATATTGAGCCCCTCAACTCTTTCGAGTAACTGACGCCAGCGACCTCCCCTGCTGACATGAGTTACATGACAGGAATCATGCAAAGTCACAACTTCTTCTCTCGGATTGAATCTCAGTCGTCCATCTTCGCAGGCTTCGAAAAGAAGTTCGCTCAGATCCACAGTCATCTCTGACAACTCCACAGCCGCCATTCGTGCCTCTTCATCCTCGCGGAACAATTCGGGGTAATCGCGCTGAAAAGCTCCCGCGCAGGTCGCATCGGCCGATGTAACTCGATCCACACCCAGGCTTCTGAACACGATCATGTTTCTGCGAGCGAGTTTCCGGGCGATGTCCCAACTTGCATTATTAATTGCCGGTGCGCCGCAGCAGACCTGTTCTTTTGCGACCACAACCCGCCATCCGGCGGCATTAAGCAGCTTAATCGTTGCATCCGCCACCCAAGGCGTCGATATATTCACGCTGCAACCGAGCAGCAGTCCTACCGAACCGAATTCCTTTCCTGTTGCCGGATATTCATCATTCAGACTGTGCAGGAGAGGCGCGGATCGAAAAACCGGAAATCCCCACTTGGCGAGTGCGGCTTGCTCTCGATTATTGACATCAAATCCGGTTAATCTGCCGGCAAGTCGTATTTGCAGTCCAAAGAGCTTCGGTCTGGCAATAGTCCAGCCGAGTCCCAGCTTTTTTATCCGGTCGGTTTTCGATTTCCCGGCAAGATCCTGTCTGGCAGACGTCCATAGTTTTTCCGTCCTGACTCCTGCAGGACATACACTCTGACAGGCATAACATGTCAGGCAATCGTCAAAGATTTCGGCAATTGAGGCAGACGGTTCAAGCGAATCATCGAGCAGTTCCTTCAGCAGGATGATCTTACCGCGTGCAGTCAGCCGCTCATTACCGATAGTCAGGAACGTCGGGCATACCGCCCGGCACAGTCCGCAATTTACGCACCTGTCGAGTTCCTCAGTGCGCAACAAGATTTCAGGAAGCACTCTGCCCTTCATCCGATCCGTTCGGAGGAGCGAGTTCCATCATTAATTCACCGAAGCCGACCTGCTGCCCCTCTTCAACCATCACTTTATCGACCACACCGTCCATCTGAGCATGTACTTCATTTTCCATCTTCATCGCCTCAACAATGACCAGCGGTTGATCACGTTTTACCTGATCGCCTACCTTTACCAGCAGTTTAATAACAGAACCGGGCATGGGTGCCAATATCCGGTTTTCTCCTTCACCTGAAACGGCTGTTTCATCATCATCCTGCGAGACATCCTGAAAAGTCCAGCTTCTGCCGTGTATATGAACGAATATGTTATCCTTATGCCTGACAGCATAACCGCAGGTGACATTATCTCCCGTTAGAAGCATATATCCTGAGTCAGGTAGTTCGACAACCTCGACATCCAATTCACGACCGTCCTGTTTGAGGTTGAGCTTCTCTCCCTGCTGCTTCGTATCTATTTCGTAAAGGTTCTTCCCGCTTTTCAATTTAAGTTTCATCGTGCACCACCTGAGCCAATCTCCCAGCGTCCAATCTCCTGCCAGGGTTCAGGAATTACCGAACCGCTCTCACCGGTTGGAACAAACTTGCGCTCCGAGGGCAGCGACGCCAGCGCAAGCGCCAGATCAAGATTTTCATCATCCGGTTCGGGAGGTTTCCATGCAGGCAGATGCTCCGGAATGAATCCAGTATGCGTCATGCCTTCGAGGAATGGTTGCTGGTCAAGCACTGCCTTGAGGAATTCGATATTCGTGGTCAATCCGAGAATTACGGTATCGTCCAAAGCCATTCTTGCTTTTCTGATTGCCGATTCTCTATCCTCTGCATGCGCCACTAACTTGGCGATTATCGGGTCGTAATGCACCGAAACTTCATCTCCGGATTCGACACCGCTGTCGAACCTGATTCCAAGCCCTCTCGGTTCTTTCATCAGGTGAACAGGTCCGGCAGCCGGTAAAAAGTTTGCTGCAGCATCTTCAGCATAGATACGGCATTCAATCGCATGACCGCGCTGGGTGAGATTATTCTGGCTCCATGAAAGCTCTCTGCCCGCCGCCACGAGGATCTGCTCCCTGACAAGGTCTATACCGAGCGTCATCTCGGTGACCGGATGCTCGACCTGGATGCGTGTGTTGACTTCGAGGAAGTAATAGTTACGATCCTTATCGAGCAGGAATTCAACCGTACCTGCATTCCAGTAATCAGCCGCTTCAGCCACCTGGACAGCCGTTTCACCCATCCTGAGGCGCAGATCATCATCGAGCGCTGGCGACGGCGTCTCTTCGATAATCTTCTGATGACGGCGTTGGATGGAGCACTCGCGCTCGAACATGTGAATTCTGTTCCCGTGCGCATCACCGAATATCTGGAACTCTATATGCCGCGGTTCGACAAGGTATCTTTCTATGAAGACGGTCTCATCGCCGAATGCTGCTTTAGCTTCACGGCGGGCGGCTTCAATCGAGGATTTCAGGTCAGCGGGATCATCGACGACCCGCATCCCCTTGCCTCCACCTCCGGATGCGGCTTTGACCAGTACCGGAAAACCGATTCGTTCGGCTTCCTTCATCAGATTCTTATCGTCGAGAGACAGCCCCTCACGCATCCCCGGAATGACAGGAATGCCCGCCGCGGTCATAGCCTTGCGCGATTCGACCTTGTTGCCGAGCAGCCGTATCGATTCTGGCGAAGATCCGATGAAAACCAGACCGGAAGCGGTAACTTCAGCGGCAAAATCCGCATTCTCAGCGAGAAAGCCGTAACCGGGATGAATGGCGCAGCAGCCGGCTTTGTGAGCGGTCTCGATGATGATCTTCCCGTTCAGGTAGCTCTCGGTTGGCGCGGCAGGTCCGATGCAGTATGCCTCGTCGGCTTCCCGCACGTGCATGGCAGTTTTATCGACTTCGGAATATACCGCCACCGCCGGAACGCCAAGCTCGTGACAGGCTCGGATTATCCTGACGGCGATCTCGCCGCGGTTTGCTATGAGGATTTTGTTGAACATACTTATTCTATTTATTCAGAGTTAAATTCAACACAGAGCACACAGAGATCACAGAGTAAGCTGATATTATATACTCTGTGTTCTTTGTGGTCTCTGTGGTAAAATACTTTCTGACGCTCCACTTCAAGCAGAAACAATGGTTATCTTTCGAGTTTGCCTGGGTAGAGGCAGACCAAGCTCTTTCAGAGATTCAAGATGCAGATCAAGCGCCTCGCACGCGTTATGGAACGCTTCATCCAGAGTACTGCCACTGGTTATGATTTCCGGTATGTCAGGGAAATCTACTACATACGACTTGTCATCCGGCATATACTCAATGGAGAAGACGTATCCTTGATACTCGTTAGTTGTTTTCATGTTTTAGAAATGACTGCTCTCGATGCAGACTGCCTTGGTAGCATTCTCCTATTTAAAAATCAATAATTTCTTTCCCAAAACATCCCGTTTAGATTCCCACCAGACATGCCATAGATTGACTAAACTAATTCCTTCAATTTGCTTTTCATACCCCTCCTTGATTTTTCCCATTTTCATAGCCTGAAGTCCTTGATAATAGATTTCTGATCCATAGATTAGATAATGCTTATAGTTGCTTTTAAGTTCAGGATGTAGATCTTCAAGAAATGAATCCGTTACTCTCTGACTCATAGTTAAACCTCTATGAATAAGCGAATCGATTCTCTGTTCGGTTTCAGGTGTGAGTTCAAATAAAGTTTCATTTGGATCGGAAGGTTGAGCTAAATCCATCGATATATGAAGGCAGATTATAGACTCAACAAAGGCATCTCGAGCTACGCCTGAAGAATAGTTATTCTTAGTCCTCTCAAAAAATGGAATCCATCCATACACTGGTACCAAGACCGAGGGGGCAAAGGCTGAGATAATGAATACTATAGTCGCAGCCAATGAGACAATCCCGAGTGTGGAATGCTGCGCAGTAGGTTCTTCCGGTTTTTCTTTCATTCCATATGTTGGAGCTGCGACACTATGAAAGAAAGCTGCAATCCATAATGGCCAGGTAGGCACGTCTGGTCTCGTTGCAGAGAAGATGCGAAGTAACGAAACAACGAAAACAGAATATGCACCAACCACGTACGACTGACCAAGAGCGGTAAATATAAAGCCAAAAGCTAGGAATAGTACTCTTTTAGTTTTTATACCTGCTTGAAATATAATAGCGCCAGGTGCTCCAGCGAGACCCATGATTGCCATCACTATTGCGATAGCAATCAAGCCTATCGTGCAAGCCCCAAGCATTATTAATAAGGTTTCCAGTGTTTTTATGTTTTCTATCCAGTTTTATTGTATACGGCAATCAATTCGAAACCACCAGATTGCGACCGCTTACGCGGGCTTGAAAATTTTCGGGAACAAATGGGATGTTGCAGAATAGGAGGTCGTTGTACAGCTCATTTCCATTGTTAATAAACTCTTCGTTCTAATTAAAGCTCCTTTCTCTCCAAGTAGGATTCAACTTCTTTGTCAAGTATCCATAAATCCTTTTCAAAAAAGTTTCTCCATGCCACTCTCACCGAATCAGCAGTAATGAGGTTTTCAGCACTGAATAGAGTTCCTACCTCTCCGGAAATCGGAACAATCCCCTTCAGCCAGAAAGAATATACCCCTTTATTGTTGCGCTTTACTAGAAGTGGGAACTCATGCCCCTTGTACATGAAAGCCAGTACTACTTCCTGCGACGGCACAACAGAGAGAATTTGCTCAATCATATTAATCATTCTCACCTCCTATTTTGGAGTTTTTTACTCGGATCTATAAAATTGTCAGTTCAACCCGCATTCATCTCCTCTCCCAGAACTCCTCCAATTCCACCGTCTTGCCTTCAGCAAACTCCTTTCTTCCGCGCCTGACATTACGCACTGTCTGTGGATTAGAGAGAATCTCTATTGTTTCCTTCATCCGTTCGTACTCTTCAATCGGGATCAGCACTATCGGCTTGTCTGCCTTGATGGTAAGCTCTGTCATTTATCCCTCCTTTCAGATACTCAACTGGTTTCCGGCTTTCGCCGGAACGACGAATTGAGTTTCACGCCCACCCCGCCTTCCGCTTCTCCAAAAACGCCTTTGTTCCCATCCGCCGCTGGATTGCCATTGTGTCAGACTTGAACAAGCTGTATCTTTAGTCGCGGTTTGGGCAGCTTTTCACCCAGTTTCTGCATCGACTCAAGATGAAGGTCGAGAGCCTCGCATGCGTTGTGAAACGCTTCGTCAAGCGTGGATCCGGCGGTTATGATGTCGTCGAAGTCCTCATAGTCAACCCGCCATTCAGGATGTTCACCTGAGAACTCGATAGAGAACACATAACCTCTGTATTCGTGTATAGTCTTCATAGTCCTATCTTCTCCAGTGTTTTAATGACCTGACTCGCCCAGAGATAAGCTTCTCGACCATGTGGGACAGTAATGGTGAAGCGACGACCGTCTTGGTGACGAAAGGTGATGTGGCTACCCTTTTGATTGAATCTCACAAATCCTTGATGTATTATGAGGGTTTGAAGGGTAGCGAACCTCACCTTGTGAGGATTAACTCTCATTCGTTTCACTGCCTTTTCGCGTCGACTCAAATTACTTCACCCACCCCGGTTTTCGCTTCTCCAAGAACGCCCGAGTCTAACAAATCAAACCGGGACGACATGTACCCTTTTCGAAGGCTGTGGAATTTCACGCCCAAGGTCTCGCAGGGTCTCAAGGGCGAGGTCCAACGCTTCACAGGCGTTGGTGAACGCTTCTTCCAGCGTCCAGCCTGCAGTAATAATGTTGGGGAAATCGGGAAAATCCACCGTAAACTCCAGATCACTGGGTATGTATTCTATGGTAAATACATAGTCCCTGTAAGTGTGTATTGTCTTCATACACCTAATTCCTTTATGATTCGTTTCACAACACTCGGGTGGCAATAACCCTTGTGTCCGTGTGGTTTGGGAACGAATAGAATACGACCATCCTTGTGATGATATGTAATGTGACTCCCACGTTGACGGTAACGGATAAAACCTTCCAAGAATAGAAGCCATTGTAATTGAAAAAACCTGACTCGCGCTGGATTAGCCTTAATCTGCGCAATACGCTTATCTCTCTGAGTCACGTCCACACCGATTCTTCATACCCACCCCGGCTTCCGCTTCTCAAGAAACGCCTTCGTCCCCTCCTGACCCTCCTCACTTGTGCGGAGTTCAGCGATCATGTTGGCGGTGTACTTGATATAGTCCTCGCGCGTCATGCTCGGCACATCCCGCACCAGCCGTTTGGCGGCGTCAATTGCTTCAGGTCCGGATGATAAAAACTGCTCCAGTAAGGCGTTAACCTCCTCGTCGAGCTTCCCCTCATCTGCCACCTTGTTCACCAGGCAGTATCTCTCCGCCTCGTAAGCGTCGATCCGGCGACCGGTGATGAACAACTCCCTCGCTCTGCCCTGACCGACCTTGCGCACGACATAAGGTCCGATGCACCCCGGCACCAGCCCGATCTTGACCTCGCTGAAGCTGAAAAACGCCTTCGGATCAGCAATGGCGACATCGCAGGCGGCTACCAGTCCGGTTCCACCGCCGATGGCAGGTCCGTTGACCCGCGCTACCGTAGGTTTATTGCATCTCGCGAGCGCATCTAACATGAATGCCAGCCCCAACGCATCCTGGTAGTTATCCTCAAAACCAAGCTGCCCCATACGCCTCATCCAGTCTATGTCAGCCCCGGCTGAGAATGCCGTGCCCTCGCCGGTAACGACTATGGCGCGTATATCATCGTTTGCGGAAAGCTCCCTGATTGCTTTGTGAATATCAGGTATCATCCGCTCGTCGAAGGCGTTGCGCACTTCCGGACGCGCCATCGTGATCCAGCCGATGCGGTCTCTTATTTCAACCTTGATTGTCTGGTAGTCTGTCAGTTTGAACCTCTGTTTACACACATTTGTGGTTCTTCGCTGAATTCAACAGCTTCTTCCGCCAGGTTACGCTACGCTTGAAACCTGGCGGGAACTCTTTTACCCCCCTTTTTATTCCCCCCTGCAATAGCAGGGGGGATAAGCCTGCTACATCCTGAAAACGCCCGGCTTGTAATCTGGAATCGGCTGATTCAGAGACATCGATATTGCCAGCGCCAGTGCATTTCGGGTATCAAGCGGGTCGATGATGCCGTCGTCCCACAGCCTGGCAGTGGCATAGTACGGGCTGCCCTCAGTTTCGTATTTCTCAAGTATCGGGCGTTTGAACTCCTCCTGTTCCTCAGGCGTCATCGGATCGAGCCCGCGCTTCGACATCTGTTCCATCTTAACCTGTAACAAGACGTTAGAAGCCTCCTCCCCACCCATGACAGAAATACGGGAGTTGGGCCACATCCACATCAGACGAGGGAAGTAACCCCTGCCGCACATGGCATAGTTACCGGCGCCGTGCGAGCGGTTGATCACAATAGTGAACCTCGGAACCTGTGCGTTGGAGGTGGCATGGATCATCTTGGCGCCGTCATTGGCGATGGCGCTATGTTCGTATTCCTTGCCGACGATGAAACCGGTTATATTTTGCAGATAAATCAGCGGTATCTTGCGCATTGAACACAACTCGATGAAGTGAGCGCCCTTCCTGCCGGATTCACCGAACAGTACGCCGTTGTTGCCGACTATCCCGACCGGATAGCCCATTATTCGGGCGAAACCCGTCACCAGCGTTTGAGCATGCAGCTCCTTGAACTCGCTGAAACGGCTGCCATCGACCATGCGGGCAATGACTTCCCTGACGTCTATTTGCCTCTTATAATCCGCAGGCAGGATGCCGTATATCTCCTCGGGATCGTAGTAAGGGTCTTCCGGCGTTTCCCGTGCCAGTTCAAACTTCGGCGTCCTGTTAAGGTTTTCGACTATATTACGCAGTATCTTCAGTGCGTGACCATCGTTCATCGCGTAATAATCACTGACACCGGAAATCCTGCAATGAACGTCAGCTCCGCCCAATTCTTCAGGTGTTACTGTAACTCCGGTTGCAGCTTTAACCAGCGGCGGTCCGCCGATGAAGATAGTTCCCTGTTTGCGAACGATGACCGTCTCATCCGACAACGCAGGCACGTATGCTCCTCCGGCAGTGCATGATCCCAGCACAGCCGATAGCTGCGGAATCCCCTTTGCCGATAGAATGGACTGGTTATAGAAAATGCGCCCGAAATGTTCCTTATCGGGGAAAACACCTGCCTGCAGTGGCAGAAAAACACCGCCCGAATCAACGAGATAGACACACGGCAGATTGTTTTCGAGGGCTACTTCCTGCGCCCGGCAGTGCTTGAGGACGGTTGTCGGATAGTATGTACCGCCTTTGACGGTGGCGTCATTGGCAATAACCAGCACCTCGCGACCGTGAACAACTCCGACGCCGGTAATGATACCGGCAGACGGCGCATCGTTATTGTACATGTCATACGCCGCCAGCGAGTTAAGCTCCAGGAACGGCGTGTCGGGATCGAGCAGACCTTCGATGCGCTCACGGGCGGTCAGTTTACCGCGCTTCTTATGACGTTCGACATGCTGTGGAGGTCCCCCCTGCTTGATCTTGTCGAGCCGTTCACGCAACTCATCGACTAACTTCTGATTAGCCTCCCGGTTGGACTTAAAATCATCCGAGCGGGTGTTTATTTTGGATTCTATGCGGTTCAAGATAATCCTATCTTTTTATCGGGGAGGGCGGACATTGCTGTCCGACACCTTATTATTGAAATTCTATATTATTACGGTTTTATTCTCATCCATATACCAGTGTCCCGTTCTCGGTGATCTCTCGTGCCAGTGTATTAGCAATCCGCTTGTATTTCTCAAGCTCCTGTGAAGCTAATACGAACAAATCCATAGAGAAGTTAAAATCTTCGAACTGATCGTATATTCCCAGCTTCACCTCCCGCTTGGACATTTCTCCATCGTAGATCACAACAATATCGTAATCGCTGTCATTTCGGCTGTCACCGCGAGTGCGCGACCCGAAGAGGAAGATCTTGACCGGATCGATGTAAGCGACGATCTTGTCAATGATTTCTTTTAGTTGCTTATCCATAGGAAGATGTATATTTCGGATTTGGTACAATTCAATATAATAAATCAATCAATTATGTTGGTTTTGAACGAAGCATCTTCAGTAGATCATTTAAACGCGGTCAGGAATCCATTAAAACTCGCTATATGACCAGTCTCTATGTACCTTGACATAACTCGCTGATAATACTTGTGATTACATAACACTGAAGGATTTCTTTTCGAATATGTACTATGGCTGTACTTTTCACTAATTATACTGCGTAGGTACCGCGCAGCGAATTGTGAACGGTTAAGATCGTCATTGGGTAGTCCAGGTAGTCCCTCAGGATCCCGCGTAAGAACATCATATAAAGAACGATAACGACGGACATTTTCCGTCTGCGGATTGCGCGGCACTACTACTCGATTACCCAATCCCCATGTTTCCAAGCAGAAATGCTGAATGATGATCCTGTAGTCAATAGATAATCCAAGGGAATTTATAAAGTCGGAGATCTCACTAAACTTCTCCTCATAAGACATATCTTCTGAATCAACCGATACAACGAGTCGGTCAAACACGGTATTTTCGAAGACATCCCTCGCTCCGTCCTCTATAACGTCAAAGTAGGGCGGATAGCCATCACCAGAAACCATGTATATATGGTTAGAGCTGACCTCGCTTATTGCACTGGTAATTCGCAAGTTAGGGTTTGCCCAACGAACCCATTTGCTATAGACTTTCTTCTCGCACTTCCCCTCTACAACCAGATAGATGTTCATCCTATTCTCCCTTATAGAACGAATCATTTATAAGTTGAATAAATGCCTTCTGCTTTGATTTTCCAAATAGTTCCTTAAATTCAGATCCATTCCTTATCGCGACATTGGATCCTCGGCGATTTAAAACCAACCAACTGCTCATTGGCATATTATTTATAAGGTATGGATGGTGAGTAGTTATGAAGAATTGGTTACTCCCGCCATGGTCAATCAGAAAGTCAGGTAGAAAGTCAATAGCATTAACACCCAATGAATTTTCGTATTCGTCAATCATATAAATACAACCGCTGGTGAAAGATAGAACATCCGTTATAATCAGTAGTACTTTTTGCATTCCAGATGAAAGTTCGGGCAATGGAAGCCAATTCTGAACTCCCTTTTCCTTCACAGCGAAAACAGGGAAGCTCCCCTTTATTTTAATAGGTGAAGGAGTCTGGCTAACAAGATCTACCCTAGTCTGTTTGATGGAGGGAAACACGTCCTGAAATAGAGATGTAGCCAGTTCATATTTTTCTGGAAAGAACTTTTGGAGAAGATAGAGTTTTGTTTGAACGCTGAAATCGTGACGTACGAATTCTTCAAGATCCGGTTTAGACTCGAACTTTTTTATTATCTCGTCTGGAATCGATTGAAATGCTACGGCATCCTGTAAAGCGGATGCGTGAAATAGCCGTCGCAAACCATGTGCAAACATCCTATAGAATGGCTGTATCGTATCTTCCTCTTTCAACATAGTAATACTTAGTTTCTCTCGTTCTAATTTAGGAAGTTGTTGACTTTTAAACTTAAACTCATCCAAAGTGCGTTCAACGATCATCTCCTCAGACGAGTCGGTTCTCAACTTCAGAGATTCGACCGTTACTTTATTTACACCTTCACTATCTGATACACCTTCATAATGCCACTCATAATGTTTTTCCTCAATTCTAGCGGTAATATCCCATTTTCCTTGACGGAACGATTGACCCTGTGCAATGAATGTAGAAAGATTAAAGAGTGTGTTAAGAAATCGGGTTTTCCCACAACCTGACGCTCCTACGAGGAGGTTAATTCTTCCAAGGTTGACCTTTTTGAAACTCCACGGTTCGGTAATGCCGCTGAATTGATAAGAAGTGATCATTTTACCCTCCTAATAATCGTTCTTTATTGTTGGTGGGTGACCCGACTTGCTCGCAAGTCGGGTCTCAATAATGTGGACAACTGAAGCATGCCCCTGCGAAAGCAGGGGGGGAATGCGAAGGACTCTATTCATATTCAGCTTACTTCACAACCGCGTATTCAAGGGAACGTGGATTTTCCATTCTTTTAGAAGCATCAAGTATTTCGATTCCTACAATGTTGCCATCCTGGTCGTAATCGAGAATGATGCCTGGTTTATCCTCGTCGCTTTCCTCGATAAGCTTGTTACTGAAGATGATGCGTAAAACATCTACTTCAGCATCATAAGTTATTCTCAATATACTGAAAAGTCGTTTGTTAAAGCGTACATGTTTATCACCCTTCGGGTGACGACGGACAGGAATGTCCGCCCTCCCCGAATATCAGTTATCACCTCCCCTTACTCCTCACTATTAGCGTAGGGGGGAAGATGCTACTGTCAACCACAGAGGGTTGACAGCGGTTAGATTCTATTATTCAGGCACAACCTTGTATCCATAACAGAGCAGACCTTCATCGCCTTCAGTCCTGATTTTGCGGAATTCGACTCTGACCCTCATGCCGATCTTTACATCAGCCGGATCCACATCGACTATCTGCGAGGTGATCCTCGCACCGTCGTCAAGCTCGATGATACCCAGCGCATAAGGCGCTAAATCGGAATACTCGGCGGGGGGCGTATGTATAACCGTGAACGTTACAACCTTGCCATTATTCGCCATGCGAATCGGTTCAGCCTTCTCGCCACCCGGGTAACAGACCCGCGGGGGAAAGAAAATCTCGCCGGACTCAGTCTTAGCCGCTTCAAGACGGTATCTCTGCGGTGTTTCTCTATGATATCGTGGTGAACGTATCTTCATTATCGCACCTCCAAAATGTGAACCAGCGAACTGCCGCCGCTGCCGCCCATATTCTGAGCGAGCCCCCGATGCGGGTTGTCAAGCTGGCGTTTTCCTGCTTCACCCCACAACTGCCGTGTGATCTCAATAATCTGTGCAGCACCCGTTGCACCGACAGGATGACCCTTGGATTTGAGCCCGCCTGATGTATTGATCGGTTTTGCACCATCGCGAGCCGTTTCACCGCGTTCGCAAGCTGGACCGCCCTGACCCGGCTCGAAGAAACCTATCGATTCAGTCACCATTATCTCGGCGATTGTAAAACAGTCATGAACCTCAGCGAAATCTATCTCACCCGGACCAACGCCAGCCATCTCATAAGCCTTCTGAGCGGCGATTGTCGCAGCCTTGATAGTCGTTATATCCTCCCGCGAGTGCAGCGCTATTGTGTCAGTTGCATGACCACTACCGGTGATAACCACCAACGGGTGATCCTTGAACTTCTCCTTTGCAAGCTCGACGGGACACAGGATCACTGCAGCCGCTCCGTCAGTAATAGGCGAGCAGTGCAATAGCCTCAGCGGTTCGGCGACCATCGTCGAATTCATCACCGTTTCCAGTGTAACCGGGAACGGATACTGAGCATCGGGATTAAGCGCACCGTTATCGTGATTTTTGACGGCAACCTGTGAAAGTTGCTCCAGCGTTGTGCCGTATTTTTCCATGTGCGCACGCGCCATCATTGCATAGAGACCGGGGAAGGTTACGCCCTGGTAACCCTCGTATTCCGTATCGGCGGCGGTTGATAGTGCGAAAGTCGCTTCATCACCGTTAATATCGGTCATCTTCTCAACACCGCCCACGAGAACAATATCCGATATTCCCGAAGCGACCTCCATCCAGCCAAGTCTGACAGCCAGTCCGGCTGAGGCGCATGCAGATTCAACGCGCGCTGCCGCAGCAGGTGTCACACCGAGATAATCAGCCATC
>JABMRV010000175.1 GCA_013202285.1 bacterium
ATCCTTGTTTTTCCGTCAGACGAGGGCGTCTGCCGGCAGGCGGGCCGCCTGCCCCACCGTAGAGATTAAATTTCACAAACTCAGGATGTCCTCACCTTGCCGGGTGGCTCGACATCCCGGACTTGATCCGGGATCACAGGTCGGGGTTCAACGGTCATTACCTCTTTATATTAATCCTCGGGAAGAGCGGTTTGCCCAGTTGAGGTGACATAGTTCGATCTGCCTGGTTGCCTTTATATATCCGATCCTTCAGTTCAGCCATCTTTACCGGCATCACCGGCTCCAGGAGTTCCGCTACCTTGTATAATGCATCGAGTGCTCCCATCATTGCAAAGGCTAAGTCGAGGGTGTCCTCGGTAAATTTCCAGGGTTCCCAATGTTCGACATGTCCGTTCAACCCGCGCACCACTTGCATAATCTCTTCAATGGCTGCGTGAGGTCTGAAATTTATCACCTCTTCTTTTATCCTGCTTTCAAGAGATAGAATCCGTTCGTTAAGCTCTTCATCAATTAGGTCTTCGTAGGATCCTTTCTGGGGCAGCCTGCCCCAATCGAACTTGTGCCACAACTTCGCCAACCTGCTGTACAGATTCCCCAGATCATTGGCGAGGTCTGAATTGATACGCCTGACGAGCCCCTCCTCGCTGAAGTTGGCGTCCTGTCCGAGTACCATTTCTCTCATCAGATAGTATCTGAACTCATCTGTTCCGTACTTCTTTGCCAGATCCAGCGGGTTGACGACGTTGCCGTCGGATTTGGACATGCGCGCAGCGTCCTTGTCTAACCACCAGCCGTGCGCCAGGATATGCCTGGGCGGTTTGCGATCAGCAGCATGGAGCATGATGGGCCAATAGACGGCATGAGTGGTCAGGATGTCCTTGCCTATGATGTGATAATCGGCGGGCCAGATCACCGTTTTGCCCTGCGGTGGAGCAAGTGTGGCGGTATAATAGTTGATCAGCGCATCAAACCAGACGTAGGTGACGTATTCATCATCCCAGGGAATCGGAATTCCCCAGTCCAACCTGCTCTTCGGTCGGCTGATACACAGATCCCCGAGGGGTTGTTTGAGGAATCCCATTACTTCATTCAACCGGAAAGACGGGATAACAGCATCGGGATTGTTTTTGTAATGATCGATCAACCAGTCCTGGTATTTGGACATGCGAAAGAAGTAATTATTCTCCTTGATTTTCTCGACCGGTCTGCCGAGGATGGGATCTTTGCCGTCAATTAGATCCTTCTCGGTGAAAAAGCGTTCCTCGTAAACTGAGTACCAGCCCTCGTATTCCTTCTGGTAGATATCATCGTTTTTGTTAATCTCGTTGAGGATGTCGGTAACAACCTCTTCATGCCGCGGTTCGGTTGTCCTGATGAAGTCATCATATTGTATTCCAAGATTCTTCCAGACCTCTTTCCACAGCACAGCCATCTGATCGCAGTGATCTTGGGGGGATTTATTCTCACTCGCAGCAGCGCGGGAGACCTTCTGCCCGTGTTCATCCAGACCGGTGAGAAAGTGAACGTTCTTCTCGCCGAACAAGCGGTGATACCGCGTCAGCACATCCGCAAGAATGGTAGTGTAGGCGTGCCCCAAATGGGCTTCACCGTTGACGTAATAAAGTGGTGTTGTGATATAAAAGCTGTTCGACATGATTTTGTTCCGAGTGATTCAATCGCTGATTTTATCGATGTCCTCGCCATATTCATCGACTTCGGTGATCTTCTGATCGACTAATCCGTTAGTATAAGCTTCATACTCGAATGCAAGACAGCACTTGAGTCTTCCGCAGCATCCTGAGAGCTTTGCAGGGTTGAGGATCAGGTTCTGCGCCCTTGCCATTTGCGTAGTAATCGGTTGGAAGTAATCCATAAAACCGATGCAGCACAGTCTTCTGCCACAGGTGCCGTAACCGTCGCATCGCTTGGTTTCATCCCGCGCGCCTATCTGGCGCAGCTCGATGCGGGTACGGAACGTTCCTGCAAGGTCCCTGACGAGATCGCGAAAGTCAACCCGACCATCGGCGGTGAAGTAAAACGTCAGTTTGAGACCATCGAAACGGTATTCAGCCTCCACGAGTTTCATCGGCAGCGAGTGCTGTTTAATCTTACTGCGGCAGAGCCCGAGCGCCTGGAATTCGTAATCCCGCAACCGATCTATCCGTTTTGTATCGTGCAGTGTGGCACGCCGAATAACATCGTATTCCGGCATTTTTGAAGTATCATTCAGCTCCGCGAGAATGTGCATTACCGCCCCTGCGTCCTGTCCTCTGTCTGCGTTGACGATGATGATATCACTAGGCTTGAAAGGGAATTCCCAGGGGTTTCTGAAGAGTTCGCGGCGATGACCCTTGAACTCGACGAGTATTAAGCTGCCGCGAACGGCAGTTCTTTTGTAATTTACTCCGGTATTCATTTCAGTGTCCGATTGATCTTTAATGCCAAGGTGGTCAGGGCAAGTGGAATGATGCAGTTGTCGTCGATCGCCCTCCGCGTTTCCTCCAGCGCCTGCCAAATGCTGGATAGCTGTTTATCGCTGTATCTTACTGCCATTTTCTCAATAACATTATCCTGATTGCTAACTGACAGGTGCTCCGATGCACTTTCTTCACCGAAGGCTTTCCATATCATGGCGTCCTTTATCCAGAAGAAAGTGTAAGACATTTTCTCTTTAGTTTTCATGCGTTCTACTCGGTTCGACCACGAGTCCACAATCTCTGCGATTTTTTCCGCATTTCCCATTACTGCAGCGCGCAGGAATTCCAGACTCTCACTCAGTTGATCTAAGGCATCCCCCTGAAGTATGGATATGGCTTGTGAAAAACTACCGCCTGACAAGCAGGCAACGGTTTCGGCGATCTCTGCCGGTTTATGCCATCTGTTATCGATCTCTTCCTTTATCTCTTCTCTCGTTAGAGGAGCAAACTTTATCGCCTGGCATCGCGACACGATAGTCGGCAGCAGATCACGGGTACTCTCGGCGGTAAGTATCAGGCAGCATTTATCTGGCGGTTCCTCCAGCAGTTTGAGAAAGGCGTTGGCGGGTTCATCCCGCAATCGCTCTGCCGGGTGCATGATGATAACACGAACACCGGGTCTGTCCATTGTCAGTGAAAGTTTGCTGCGCAGATCGCGAATCTGGTCGAGAAGGATTCTTCCCGTATCAGCGAGGATTAACGGTGTATAGATGTCTTCAGTCTTCCGGGCTATTATATCCTGGAGCACCGACTGTGCTACCGGAACCTTATTCTTGTCGAGTTTATCCAGGCGGGGCAGCGGAAAAACAGGATACAGATTAGGATGCTGCCATCGCCTGATCCCGTCGCAGGACTTGCAATCGCAGCCTTGCAGGCTCTTTATTGCAGATGCTTCCGTACAGTTAAGAATACGGGCAATCTCCAACGCCATTGCTAACTTTCCACACCCTTCCGGTCCGATGAAAAGATAAGCATGAGCCATCCTGTCGCTGGCAATAATCCTTGTAATTCTATCCTTTATTTCCGTCTGACCGATAACTGACGGGAATGGTTTCGATTGTTTTTCCGTTGATTTCACCTCTTTTACTGGGGAGCGCCGACATTCTTGTCGGTGAATCCACCACCGGGTGGCCCGACTTGCTTGCAAGTCGGGTTTCAAATCGTTTGAAATGCTTGGGCAGGCGGGACGCCTGCCCCACTGAAGAGATTAAAATCTCACAAACTCAGTGTGTCCTTACATTGCCGGGTGGCCTGTCCAGCTTGCTGGACAGGTTTATCCTATTTCTCCCTTTCTCCCTTCCTCATTGCAACCACTTCAAAGGATCCTGTTTGTTTCGTTTTGACCATACTTC
Organism: bacterium; assembly: GCA_013202285.1. GTDB lineage: Bacteria > Electryoneota > AABM5-125-24 > Hatepunaeales > Hatepunaeaceae > JABMRV01. Next base: position 3,830 of record JABMRV010000175.1, read on the forward strand.
AAAATGGAAATTTGATCCGGCGCCGCTCTCGCCGATCTCACCGATTGGCTGCTCCGGTTTTGTCACCTCGCCTTCAGAGACGAAGATTCGGCTCAGGCGCGCATAAACGGTATAGTATCCATCGCCATGCGACAGGATAACCGTGTTACCGAAACCTCGCAACCAGGTGATCTTGGTAACATGACCGCGTGCCACTGAATAGACCGGATCACCCGGCGACGCTTCCAGATCGACTCCCGGATTAATGGTGGTTGTTCCGAGCTTCGGATGTCGTATCCTGCCGAATTTCTGCACAACTCTTTTTCTCTCAAGAGGCCAGGGGAGTTTACCGATCAGGTTTTTGAAAGGGACATCGGGCTGCCAGACGACACGCGTTGAAGGTCTGCGACCCTCGATTCGATGTATTTCCCATTCGATCTGTTCCAATGACCGTTTCCGTTCTTCCAGCAGGGCATGCAGCAGGTCTTGATCTCCGGCGATCCTCTCGAATAGTTTCTGTCTCTGTTGTTTTTCACCTCTTAGTTCTTTCTCCTCAGAACGTTTCGTATTGATCAACCTGTGTGCTCGTTCGAGTTCGCTGAGCCTGCGTGCCTGTTCGAGAGTCAGCAACTGGCGTACATCGACCAGTTTCTGCCTGCCATCGCGAACCTGATCACGCTTTTCGCTGAGCCTGTCAAGCTTAAGACGATCAAAGCGAGCCACTGCTTTCAGGTAGTGTTGTCGCTGGGAGAGGTCGTTAAGATCGGCGGCTCCCAACAGCAATGCCATGCGATCATGTGCCGAATGCTTGTACATCTCGGTGATTCGCTCACCGACGCGGATGCGCAGTTCTGCGAGTTCTGCTTCTTCAATAATCAGGTTAAGCGAGAACTTGGTTATCTGTGATTCGAGCTGACCGATACGCTTCTTAACGTGCCTCAGACGTTGAGAACTGTTCTCTGACTGACGCTCCAGTTCCCTGACCAGCCTTCGCCGGAGGTCTATCTTACGGTCGATATCCTGTAGCTGCCTGATTATCCCTTGTTTCCCGGCTTCAGTCTGTCCGATACGCCGTTCAATAATCTCGATTTCCTCGCGGATCATTTTCGTCGCATCCTTCGCCTTGGGCGCCGCTTGAACGATACTCGATATGATAAGGCAGCAGAGGGCGAGGACAGTGTATTTTTTTATCGGGGATTTCACGATCTGGATATTATATCAAGACAGTTTAATACTACCTGTCGTACAACCTGTTGTCAAGTCAAACAAAAGATATTTCTTTACAATGTTAAATGCAACTGTCAAATTGTTTTCCTTGATTGAAGCTCGATGTTATTCGTGATATGTTAGAATACTGGTTCGACAGGGTATTAGTTAGCTTGACATGGATATTTAGAAGACTTATATTTAAGTTCTCAAAATAATAACGGGAGTTGGATTTGAGGACATTTATTCCCAAACCTAATGATATCAAACGGAAATGGTGGATCGTCGATGCCGACGGGCAGCGACTCGGAAGACTCGCTACCCGCATCGCCACGATACTACGCGGTAAACACCGTCCTATATATACACCTCATCTCGATACCGGTGATTTTGTCGTTATTATAAACGCAGATAAGATAGCGCTTACCGGCAACAAACTCGAGCAGAAGAACTATTTCAGACCGTCCTCCTATCCAGGAGGTTCGAAAACCATCCCCATGAAAAGGGTGATGGGAACTAAACCTGAATGGGTAGTGAGAAAGGCGATCTGGGGTATGCTGCCCCATAACCGGTTGGGAAGGAAACTGATCAAGAAATTGAAGGTTTATGCAGGTTCTGAGCATCCGCATTCTGCACAGCAGCCCGATGTGTTGAACCTGACCGGTTTCTGAGGTTTCGTTTGAATAATAACATTTATACGGTAATAACCGTATATACATAGGATTGAAAATTTTCAATCCCTACGGAAAGGATGTAGAGTAGTATTCTGCATCAACAATTCAATAAAGTGTAGTCAGCCGGACGGCTGATTTCTCTAATGGAGAGTCATTGAAGGGAGAAAGTTATTACGCAACCGGACGTCGCAAAACAGCCATAGCAAAGGTGTGGATGCGACCCGGCAGCGGAAAGATCAGAGTCAATAGCAAGGATCTGATCACTTATTTCTGTCGCGACACATTGAAGATGATTCTTGAGCAACCGCTGGTGATTGCCGGTGGTACCGATAAATTCGATGTTGAAGCCAAGGTTAAGGGTGGCGGGAAATCTGCTCAAGCCGACGCCGTAAAACTCGGTATGGCGCGCGCCCTTATAGTGATCGATCCGGAGCTGCGCTCTGTTATGAGAAAAAACGGATTCTTAACTCGTGATCCTCGTGAAAAAGAACGGAAAAAGTATGGACAACCCGGAGCACGTAAGCGCTTCCAATATTCCAAGCGTTAATATTCCCCTGAAAGAAACGGGAACGAGGAAGGATGTATCACGCCATCGGGTAACTATAGACCAGCTTCTGCTGGCAGGCGCTCATTTCGGGCATCTGACACAACGCTGGAACCCCAAGATGAAGCGTTACATCTTCTCCTCCCTCAACGGTATATACCTGATAGACCTGAACCAGACTCAGGAACTCCTCGAAGAAGCCTGCCAGAAGGCAGCCAGGATTGCCGCTTCAGGCAATGATATCCTTTTTATTGGAACTAAAAAACAGGCTCGTGACATAGTTCAGGCTGAAGCTCAACGTGCTGAATGCCCCTATGTCACCTATCGCTGGCTTGGAGGTATGCTGACCAATTTCAGCACAATCCGACGCAGTTTGAAGACACTCGAAGGCTTTGAACGTAAAGCCACTGACGGGACGTATGAGAAACTGACCAAGAAAGAGCAGTTGCAGATTGAAAAATCGAAGGGTAAGTTACTGCGCGTTCTGGGAGGTGTTCGTGATATGCGTCGGTTGCCCGGTGCGGTATTTATCGTCGATACTAATCGTGAAGCAATCGCAGTGGCAGAGGCTCGTAAACTGGGCATTCCAGTATTTGCCATTATCGATACAAATGTTGATCCCGACCTGGTTGACTTTCCTATTCCCGCCAATGACGACGCCTTCAAGTCGATAGGGCTGATTGCACGCATCTTTGCTGAATCGATACTTGAAGGAAAACATGCATTCAAGGAAACGCAGGTTGTTGAGGAAACTGCTGTACCGGAACAACCCAGATCGCGTTCCCGCCGATCCCGCAGACGTCGTTCACGGCGAGACAGACCTCCGATGGAGCAGGGTGCTGACAGGGGAGTCAGCGCTGAGAGAACTCCCGTTAGTGATGCAAAGCCCCGGTTGACTGAACCCGGAAAAGACAAACCTGATAAGGTGAAGGCTGAAAAAACGCCTTTCAGGGAACAGAAGCCTGCCGAGAGCGAACCTCGAAAGAGGAAACCGGAAGCTGCTAAGCCTGAAAAAGCTAAGGAAGTAAAAGCTAAAAAGGTAGAGTATAAACCCGCTGAAGTAAGTAAGAAGAAAACCGTGGCGAAAACGACCGAAACCAAAACAGCCAAGTCTGATGGGGCGAAAGCAAAAGATGCGAAATCCGGAAAAGCCGTAGTGAAAGAGTCAAAAGCGAGAAAATCGAAACCAGAGGAATCCGGGAAATGAGTTCATTTACCAGCAAAGACGTTGTGACATTGAGGAAGAAGACCGGGCTCGGTATGATGGATTGCAAACGGGCTCTTGAAGCATCGGACGGCGATAATGAGAAAGCTATTGAATATCTGCGCAAGAAAGGTATATCCAAAGGGGAATCCAGGTCAGAGCGTCCTACAGGACAGGGTCTTATCGAGTCGTATATTCATCCTGGCGGGAGGATAGGTGTTCTAATAGAACTGTTATGTGAGACGGATTTCGTTGCCCGTTCCGATGATTTCATTCAACTGGTTCACGATCTGGCAATGCAGGTTGCCGCTACTGCTCCAATTACGGTGAAGCGTGAAGATATCCCGCAGGAAAAGATAGACAAGGAACTCGAGATATACCGCGAACAGATGAAAGATCAGAAGAAGGCTCCAGAAGTCCTGGATCGTATCGTCGTGGGGAAACTGGAGAAGTTCTTCAATGAAGTATGCCTGCTGGAGCAGGATTTTATCAAGGATAACAAGGTAAAAGTGGGGGATATGGTCCTTGCAGTTGCCGGCAAACTAAAAGAGAATATCCAAGTTCGGCGTTTTCAACGGTACTCATTGGGTGAATAGTTGACACAACTGGCATACCGCAGGATTGTTCTTAAGCTGTCCGGTGATATTCTCAAAGGTTCCGCTGATGGGGGGATTGATTTCAATGTTCTTGATCGGATAGCCGGTGAAATTGTCTCGACACATGAGGACGGGCTTGAGACAACGATTGTGGTCGGTGGTGGAAATCTTATCCGCGGCTCGGAAGCTGGTAAAATTGGGCTGAACAGGATAACTGCTGATAATATGGGTATGTTATCCACTGTTATAAATGCAATGGCTCTCCAGAGCGCAATAGAGAATCAGGGCGTTGAAACACGGGTAATGTCAGCCATCGCCATATCTGAGTTAGTGGAGCCGTTTATACGTCGTCGCGCGATCCGTCACATTGAGAAGGGTCGCGTTGTTATTTTTGCCGCCGGAACCGGCAACCCGTTTTTTACCACCGACACCGCTGCAGCATTGCGAGCATCGCAGATTGACGCCGAGATAATACTCAAGGGCACCAAGGTCGATGGAGTTTACGACAGCGACCCTGAAATCAACCCGAAAGCGACAATGTTCAAGGAAGTTGATTTCATGGAGGTTGTAAAGCGCGGTCTGAAGGTTATGGATCTGACGGCGATCACTTTCTGCCGGGATTATAAAATACCGATACTGGTTTTTAATATTTTGCAGGTGGGCAATTTCCCTCGTGTTGTCGGGGGACAGAAAATCGGAACCATTGTCAAGGAGATTGAACAGTGAGCAGCGATATTCTCAAGAACACAATCGAAAGAATGGAGAAATCCGTTCAACATGCACGTGAGGAGATGGCGCGTATTCGCACCGGAAAAGCCACACCGAGCCTACTTGATAATGTCAAGGTTGAATACTATGGCACTCAGACGCCACTCAACCAAATTGCCAATATCAACGCTCCTGAACCACGGTTGCTGGTTATCATGCCTTATGATAAGAATATTCTCAGCACCGTTGAGAAGGCTATACTCGCCAGTGACCTGGGTTTGACGCCCCAGAACGACGGTATGGTAATCCGTTTGCCTATCCCGATGTTGACCGCTGAACGTCGCGAGGAACTAATCAAAATAATCAAGCGATTGGCTGAAGAAGGACGAGTGTCCATCCGGAATGTCAGGCGCGATTCCAATGAACAGATACGAAAGAGCGAAAAAGCGAGCGAAATATCTGAGGATGAATCGCACAGATTGCAGGATCAGATACAGAAAGAGACCGACAGTTGTATTGAGGAGCTGGAGAAGGTTGTTAAGATACGCGAGGAGGAGATCAGAGAGGAATAGAACTGAAGCCGTGAAAGTCTGTCTCATAGTACCTTTCTCGGCTTTACCGCTTGCAAAATCTTGAGTCATATTGTTAAATTATATTCGATACATTAATAAAGTTCTAAGCAACACTTAATGGGAGCGCCGACATTCCTGTCGGCGAATCCGTCAGCAGACGGATACAATTAATTCACAGTCCCAAACGTGTGGACTGACTTACCTGGGTGTTAACCAGTACACCAACCGCTATTTCAGGAGGTAACAATGGCATTATACATCAACGAGGACTGCATCAACTGCGGCGCCTGCGAACCGGAGTGTCCGACCGAATCTATCATTGAAGGCGAGGAGATATACGAAATTAATCCTGAAACCTGCCTTGAATGTGAAGGACATTTTGACGAGCCGATGTGCATTGAAGTTTGTCCTGTTGAGTGTATCTTCAAGTTGGAAGATTAGGGAATTATAAATCTATCCTCCTTTTATACAGGGGGATTTAAGAATACTCTCCTGCCTGATCTTTAACGTGTCGGGATAAAGGAGTGGTGAACGTCAACAGAGAAGGTCGGGTTAATCCCCGACCTTTCTCATTGTTCGTAGGGGTTGAAGATTTTCAACCCCTACACAAATATTGACCGGGTGCCCCGGTTTGCTTGCAAACCGGGTTTCAGTATGTTCATAGTAGGGTGTCAAATCGACTCTCTTTCTAACTTTCTTACTTGACTTGGTCGGTTTTAAGGGTTATACTCAAACAGGTTCTCTTAAATAGTGCGTAAGGCGGCTCCGTTCTACAAGTTGAACGGAGTAGGAACCCCGTGAGAATCGGGGACGGTCCCCGCCGCTGTAATCGCTGACGAAGGCGACAGAACTGCCACTGGACGGGTGGATCGGGCATAAACCGGTTGCCCGCCTGGGAAGGCGTCGCTCGAGGATGAAGCGTAAGTCAGAAGACCCGCTTGTGTACAGATACTGTCATACGGTGATATGACGGTTTTTTCAACAGTTCCTTCGGGGAAGGAGGATGGTTTGATGAGATTTTACC
>JABMRV010000176.1 GCA_013202285.1 bacterium
ACTTACGTCCTTCTTCGACATGCAGTCGTTCAAAAGGTAATTCAACTCCGAAAGGTATGAACATCTCCGCCCATGCTCTCGCATGTGCATCAGGGCTGTCGATCAGAACGCCGTCCAGATCGAAAAACACTCCCCATTTCTCAGTATCGTTCAAATCGTCAGCTACCTTATACGAACAACTTTCTTCATTACAAGTTCAGATTCAGAGAAATCATGGATGATCTACATCAACAATAATCAACCGCGTTGTACTGCTGTTTCTCGCTCGATCCCAGGTTCGAGCCATCAAAGGATACGGACCTTCCTGCCAGAGTCGCGCAATCCAGATATATTCGATCCGAAACTCATAGACAGCCTCTGATGAATCTACGGCGACGGATTCCCCGTCAAACTCAAAACCAGCAATGTAAAAGGATGTCCTTGGAGCAATGAGGGAATCTCCTCCACTGCTTCCAAGCACAAAGTCCGGATTATCGAACACATTAACAGCAAGTATCAAAGTATCGTCAACCGTCATTCCGGGAGTGATTCCGATCCACTCGATAACCGGAACCATTGAATCAGTCAGCGTTGCGTTAGTTCCTGCAGGTCCGGTCGGTCCCTGACAGCCTGCAGTCCAAAAGCCTGACACCATTACTATCAATAATATAGTAAAATGCTCGGCTGCCTTATTCATCAGAAGATCCAGTGCGGTTGTTACTTACCTCTTCTGGCGGTCCAGCAGTTTCATATACCAATTTACAATCGATGAGGAAGTTATTTCCCACTCCATATCTTTCAGTGAGCATGTGCAGTCCATCTTCATCCTTGCTTCCACTCCTGTCCCACTGTGGTAGTCCGTCATCAGCCATGATTATCAGCGAATCTTCTGCGCCGGGCGATTCAAGCCCAATCATGATGAAAAAATCGTCATTTACCACGATACTATTCTCAATGAGATCAAATGTGCGCCATGCTGCTTCACTGGATATCTGCTCTGCCGTTAATGTATCAATCGCTATCACACTTTCTGGATACAGGTTACCTTCCCAAATCTTAAGAAAACAGTCGGTCGTATCGGAGATATTTCCTCCGATCATTAAACTCGCCGAAATGAGGTCACATCGCTTCGGCGTCGAGAATCTGACCCAGTAATCTGTCGTACCGGCTGTCTCACCGGTTTCTGCATCCCGTTCAGGCAGCATCCACTGCCGTACTGGAACGCTGTTATGGTATTTTACAATAACTGTATCCCGCAGGTCATCGGAATAACCGAGGTTAATGGTGACCACAGGCGAATCGGTCAGATTCCCGGCAGTATCATAGGCGCGTGCCGAGACGAAATGCCAGCCGGGTTCGAACCAGCGCGTCCCTTCCCTGTTAACTGCCTCAATCGTAACCTCATACGGCGGCTCATCGTCAAAGAGAACCTGATTGTTGACTATATAGGAACCGTCAAAGGTAAACACGATCTCCCGAATGGCGACGTTATCAACTGCAGTGGCTGCTATGGTGAATTCATCCCAGACCTGTGACAGCGGATGCGGCTGCACAAGTTTAATCGTCGGCGGGATCACATCGACGCCCTGTGCATGTTGACCTGAGGGACCCATAGGACCCTCGCATGCCGTGAAGAGCAGCGATACTAAAGCTGCTGTCAGCACTGTGCGTTTTACTGTTCGCTGGATTTCATTCATATATTACAACCGCATATATGAGAGGATTATAAACCGTTTGCGGTCCCCCAGCAAAATGAACCCATTCACCATCCCTGCGTACAACCCCGTGATAATTTCTCCATAAGCCGTTATCAGTCAGAATGCCGAGGGAATCACCGACCGAATCATCCGCCGGCGTAAGCAGAACAAAGAAATCACCAGAGAGATGAATTTCGCTCCGCATGATAACATTAAAACCTGCCCAGTCCAGAGGAGGCTCAAAACGCAGTAGAGAGTTGACGCTGGTTGTGTCGGCATAGAGCAGACTGTCGGGTTGATTATTAAGTGAACTCCAGATTTCGAAAGCTATCTGCTTATTCCCCGCCCACACGTATGTATCGACATAAAGCCTGGTGCGAAAGCTCCTGATGATACAAGGACCATCAGGTACAAACCGGGTTCCGATTCCGGTCTGCCACTCCAGCATATCGGGAAGCGTCCATAAAAGTTTGTCTTCCTCCCCTTCGGTATCGAGATAGCTGCGTAGAGTATCATTGCGCGGTTTCAAGGAGGGATCAGTCTTGTTGACAAATACCAGCGAGGACAGTCCCCAGTGACCGGCGCCGTCCCAGGCACGCGCTTGTATGGAGTGCCGACCTTCGCTCAAACCGCTGCAATCCCAGCTCACCTGCCAGGGTGGATCGGTTAAAACAAGTCGATCATCCTCAGGTAGAACTCCATCGATCAGGAATTCGACCTGCTCGACAGTGCCGATGTTCTGGAACTTACCGTCACCGATGCTGCTATCATCGACGGCGAAAGCCTCAAGGACAACACTGTCGTAAATGTTGCTCTGTGCGAGTGGCAGAATCAGGATCACCTCCGGAGTGCGGATATCTTCCGGCAGAAGCGATACGCCATGTTTACCGGGATCTCCCTCACAGCCGAACAGGAGCAAAATCGAGAACAGGAACTGTCTTTTTGTCCGTAGATCAAGCATCTGATCAGGCGCGGTATCTGTCAATTGTGCTCACCATTTCTCCTACTGCTCTCTCAATACCGGTCAGAAGCGCCCTGGTGGCAATCGACCTGCCGATATAGAGATCATCTACAAAACGCAGACCGGCGACCGGTCCGACATTCTGATATGTCAAACCATGCCCGATTGCGGTCACGAGACCGAACTTGTTTGCCGCCAGAGCCGAGTCTTCCAGCCGGTACAAAGCGGCTTCCGCTTCCTCGTCGTTAAGTGCGCCTGAGTACTGGGAGGCATCATACACGATACCGGTAAGACTGCATCGTGCTGCTGTTTTCGCCGCGGCAGCTTCAGGCTCCAACAGTGCAAACGGCTGCACACCGGAGGTTTTGTATTCTGAAGCCACGGCGGTAATCTCTTCGGCGTCGATTTCCATCTGCAGCGGACGAAAATCGCGCACTCCGTCCCAGCCGGATGCAACCAGTATCACGCCCTGGGGTTGAAACTTGATAACCTGTTCAACCATCTCTTCACCGAGCGGTGCGATAACGACCAGATCCCCGTGTATCAATTCCCTTATCAGTCGTATATCACGCTCGTTAATCAGTCCACCGGTTTTGGTCCAGCCTGCCAGGATCAACTGCGCTCCCGATGTCAGGGCAAGCGAAGCGAGAACAGCAGGTTCGAGATCGCCTGATTTCTCCGGATCACGAAGCCGCGCCAGGTGGTTAATGTAAAAACCTAATCTCATTTTACTTTATAGATTGTTTTAGAATTGTTTCCAATTTATAACATCTGCTGTCAATCCTCTGCGGTTGACAGTCACTATTTCGCATTTTCATACTGCCCTTAAGTAATCACTCAACCTGCTCAGCTATTCCCGTAATCTCATTGTTCTTCCTCTGCCTGCTCTTCGTAACTTCGTTCACCAGCACACTTGCCGAGACGAATTTTACACCGGATTCTTCAATCATCGGCGTCGCTGCCTGTAATGCCTTCAATGTCTTCGAAGTCGCATGTCCGATACCGATTGCCCAGCCTCTCCTGCGCGCAATACCGAATAATTCCTGCAAACGTTCACGAATAGCCGATGCGTCCCGATAATTGTCGATGAAAATATCCCTGCCGAGTACCGGCACACCAACAGCTCTCGTGTTGGCGTATGCCCGACTTCGAGGTGCGGTACGGCTGTCGATAAAGATCAGACCCCGCGCCTTTAACTCACCGGCAAACAACTTCATCAGCGGGTCGTCTAAGGTGGCTTTTGAACCCATGTGATTATTCATGCCGACCGCAAACGGCAGATCGGAAGTTACACGATCAAGAATCAACTTTAATTCATCAGCATCGATACCCACCATCACCATATCACGTTCATCCATTGACTCCCATTCATCAGGTTCCATCGGCAAATGAATGAACTGCTCAGCGCCGACATCATGAATCTTCCTCCCGATTAAAATCGATTTCAAGTTGCCGGGGAGAATCGAAAAGGTTAGATCAAAAGGTAACGCCAGAAAACCCTCAATCATTCTCAGTGTACCCGGAGGACCGAAATCATCGATTATAAGAGCAACCCAGGGAGTTTTTTTAGAAGGATGACCACCCGGATATGAATCTAACTGTTTGAGAACTTCCCTCTCAACAACTGTATCGGGAGTCGCAGGAATTGAAACAATATCGGGCTTTTTCTTAACAGGAACAGTTCGCTTCGTTTCGGATCTCAGGGTCTTTCTCTGATCGACCGTCTCCCGTAAGGGTTGAAAATTTTCAACCCATACACAGAACCAGACTGCGACCAGTACTGCAGCAACAGGTACACTCAACCCCACCCACCAGGGTAGTCCTGATTGTTTCTTTTTAGCTCTCTTTTTCTTATTCATTGATAAAATCGTCGCGCCAGGCAAGGATTCTGAAAAGAGTGTCAGGTTTCACCATACTTACCGAAAACCTGGCATATCCCATTAACGGAACCTCGTTTCCAAATGTCAGGTTGAATCCAACCAGGAAATCAAGTGTATCGCCGGGTGCGCTGAATTTGCGAACAGTATCAGGTACGCTGTTCCATTCCAGGTCGATTCGATCAAAAGCGTGAAACATACCACCGGTTGCCTTCAGATCCGTCTCCCGAAACCAGCGGTCGGAATGTCCGGCATTAACATCATAATAACGGAATTCAAACGTCTTATGGAGGCAATCGGCATAGTGAAGTGAATCCCTGTAATCATACGCCAGGGCAAAGTTATCCAGCAATTCTCCCACGGTGCTTTGGTCGGTCCAGATCTTCTTACCGACATCTCCCTCGATCGGTGCAAACGGATTCAAACAGCCGGTTATTCCAGCAATTGCAGCAATGGTTAAAATAACTGGCAATCCACGAGTATTTTTAGAAAAAATTCTCAACCATCAACTCTCTACATTGAATTCTAAAACCTCGCTTTAAGATCGCTCCAGCAATCATGTCCGTCGATACGTACATCCCGCCAGAAAACCAGATACCAACCTCCGTCATCTGCTCGTTTCAATCCGAAATCAAGTTGACCCTGCATCTGACGCGGCGCCGTTTCATTTTTGTGACCGATGTGCAACTCGTAATCTGCATAGATTTCAGCAGAATCACCGAGCACAACCGGTTCCCTGTCAAGCACGATAGTCAATTCCACCAGAGAATCCAGTGGAAGATTGTCAGGACTGAACAATGCCAGAACGTGGCTTCTTTCGTTCTCACGCCCCCAGTTGTCGAAAAGACCGGGGTATCTCAACTGCGTTTCAGAATCCGCCTCGAATTGAAAGCTCATCTCCGCTTCACTTGCATCGGAAAAGGACTTCATGTAGTCAACAATCGAGCGACGACCGACAGCAATCTCAAGGTTATTAACTACAATTCGAGGACTGGATGGAAACTGCCATTCACTTGCGGATGTATCATCAGGGTTTTCAGGGGCTCGAGTACTGAACAGATCACAACTTATTAAGAGAAGTGAAAGCAGTAATATGAAAAATCCTGTTCTCATAATATCGAATTCACTTATTATATCTCGACTACACCAGGTATCCTGCCACAGCCTCGGCAATATCAAGTGTCGTGGAATCGCCACCCATGTCGTATGTTCTGACTTTTCCCTCTTTGATTACACGAGCAATAGCTTCTTCGAGACGAACGGCAAAGTCGATTTCACCCAGCCAATCCAGCATCATCTTCACCGTCAACAGCATAGCCATCGGATTGACCTTGTATTTACCGGCATACTTGGGAGCAGATCCATGCGTCGGTTCAAAGACGGCGTAATAATCACCGATGTTTCCTGAGGATGCAAATCCCAACCCGCCGACAAGCTGTGCGGCGAGATCGGAGATAATGTCACCGAACATATTTTCAGCGACCAGAACGTCATAATCCTCCGGATTCTTCAACAGCCACATACATTGCGCATCTATATTGGTCTCCCACATTGGAATGTCAGAGTAATCTTTGGCTACCTTTCGCGCCGAACGGATCATCAATCCTCCGGTCTCACGGAGTACATTGGGTTTATCCACTATGGTAACCGAGCGACGGTTGTGCTTGCGGGCGAACTCAAAAGCATTTCGTACAATTCTTTCGCAGCCCTGACGAGTCATAATGCGGCTTGAAAGAGCAATATCATCACCGGCTATTTCACTGAATCTTTTCATCTTCGGGTGGATTTCGAGAGCCTGCCGGACTTCGTCCGGAAGAGGATGAAATTCCACACCTGAGTATAATCCTTCGGAGTTCTCGCGAAAGATAGCCAGATCGATACCGTCACGGTAATTAAGAGGATTGCCCGGATAGGCTTTGCAGGGTCGCAGATTAGTATGCAGGTTCAGTTCCTGCCGCAGCCTGACAATCGGACTGAAATACTCGTAACCCTTTCCGTGCAGGCTCGGATCAAGTTCCTCTGCGGCTTCGTCTCTTGGCTTGGATGTTATCGCTCCGAACAGGCAGCAATCAGTCTCTTTGAGGATTTTGATTGTCCTCTGAGGCAGCGGATCACCTTCGTATTTCCAGAACTCCCATCCGATATCCCCATGGATGTATTCAGCATCCAATTTCAGCGTATCCAACACGATACGCGCAGCTTCCATTACGTCGTTGCCTACACCGTCACCGGGAAGCCAGGCTATGCGGTATTTTGCCAATCTTCTCCTCTAAATCATTAAATATCAGTAAATGTAATAAATAGTACCTGTTGAAAAGTCTTTATTTTGTCATTCCCGCATTCATTTTGTCATTCCCGCATTCATTTTGTCATTCCCGCGCAGGCGGGAATCCAGACAAGTTATTGTTATTTCACGGTTACCAGCTTTCATGGGAATGATAATATTTCGTTCCCGCCAGGTTTCAAGCGTAGCGTAACCTGGCGAAAGAAACAGTCGGGTTACTCCGTCAACTGAAGCATGCCACAGCGAAAGCTGGTGTCGGTACTCCACATAAACCCGATTTATTCCACCGGACGCTTGAAAACGAAAAAATCCTTGTGAACATCGGGCTTTGAAAGATTGTACGCATTCACCATTTCCCACCCTTCAGAGCCGAGCTGGTTTATGTACTCCCAGAGATTAGGTCTTTCACTAAGAGGTTCATTATTGACTTTCATCGCACGAGGTTTGGTTGCGGATAATAAGTAACCTTCAAGATATAGATATTCCCACTTCTGCATGACTGGCACCTCCATGAATATGTTGGTTGAAGCTAATTTTCAGTAAATAGAAAATTTATTATGTTTCAGATGGCGATCCCAATCCCCAACCGCCAGACTGTACCCAGATTATTATTGAAGGGTGTTATAGAAACGTCGGCTCGGTATCGCTTAAGCTTGACGCCCGCTCCGAAACTTATACCGCGACTGTCGTGACCGGACATATATCCACCGCGGAGAAACAATACATCAGACCAATCCGTTTCCAAGCCAAGATGAATGTAACTGTCACCATCACGCATATTGGAGCCCTCAAGCGCGAAGACAATCCCATATTGCTCAAAGTCCAGGTGTCGTGCCATACCGAAACGAAGCGTGGTTGGAAACGGTTCATCCATGTCATTATATAATTCCATATTCGACAATGACATGCCTGCAGTCCAGTCCTCCTTATGCCATTTAATGCCTAAATCGAGAGCATGATAGTCATCCGATCTGTAACCGTATATATCCTCCAGGGCTGTCTTATAAACTGCTCCGATGGCTATATCTTCACTGATATTAATCCCGGTTCCACCGGCAAATACCACTTGATGGGAGGAGAAGTTTCCCTGGGGTGGTCCGGGAGACGTGCGCGCTTCAAAATCATCCATCCCCTGGTTGAAGTAATATACTCCCACTCCTCCCCATCCGGTTCGAAATCGAGCCCCTGCAAAACTGCCTCTGCTGTCCGCTATCCACCTGAAAACCTGAAATCCTATCTCATTCTGCTCTGTCGCAAGGAAAGCAGGATTCCACCATGCAGCCGCACCACCATGCGCATGACTGACACCGGTCTCGCCCATCGCAATCTCGCGTGTGCCGTTGGGAATACTAATGAACAGTATGCTGTAACTGGTGTACTCGTCAGAAGCACTGACCGGCAGTGAAGAAACAGTTAACAGAATGATGATAATATATGTGATTGTTCGCAAATTTCTTCCTAAAATTCAAATGCGAGAGAGAACATGTGAGCGGCATCCGGAGCGATGTCCTCGATGTAGAATGCATAATCCAGACACGCTTTTCCATACGTAAGATCAAGGTCCAACCCGAAACCGAAGGTTAAAACCCTACTGTTATAACCTGTACGTAACGCAAACATCTGTTGTCTGTATTCAATCCCGAAGTGTGGTTCAAGAGCCTCTGAATCATCTCCGATTCGATCAGGATCGGCAATAACGTCCGAAACCAGCGTCAGGTCAGGCAGCGGATCCCATGCAGCGCCAACTCTCAACAGAACGGGGAAGTCATTCTCCTTAATGGATCTTTCGTCGCCCCAGAGTTCCGATGCCTGCCAAGTATATCCTGCTCCAAGGTCTCTTAGCTGCAAACCGAATCTCAGGTTCTCTAGAGCCTCATATCTTATGCCTAAATCGACCGACATACCCTTACCGAGAAGGTTCTTATCATCATCGAGAATATCCGGAACGTCACTTATCAACCATTTAATAGAAATCCCCACCGCTATCCTCGGATGAGGTTTCAGCGTAAAAGTACCATGTATCAGGTTTTCCGAGATCGACGACATTTCGAGTCTGTTGCCGTTGGAATCACGCAGATCAATTTCATCGACTCCCGCACGGATTACACCAATAGCAAATCCCCCCATCGGTTTCAGAGGAGTGGAGAATCCTGCATACTTGATGCTGCGGTTAAGCGACATGAACCGGTAGGAAAAGATCGCCTGGCGGTTCTCTTGCTCGCGCAGACCTGCCGGGTTATAATACCAGTTCATCCCTCCACCGCCTAAGGCGGTGCCGCAATCCCCCATTGCTATGCGCTCAGCGCCCAGACCGAGACGCAGGAACGCCCCCGCCTGACCTCCCGGTTGGGCTGAAAACACTACTGTTGGAATTATAATATATACGAACAGCGCAATCGCTGTCAATCGTGCCGGATGTTTACCTCGATTCATTACACTGCTCCTAATCCATAACCATGATTTTTCCCCACCAACTGCTGCCACCGGTTTTTACACGGTAGAAATAGACACCGTTGGCAACTATTCTCCTCTGAGAATCCAGTCCAT
The DNA here is from genome assembly GCA_013202285.1 of bacterium. Classification (GTDB taxonomy): domain Bacteria; phylum Electryoneota; class AABM5-125-24; order Hatepunaeales; family Hatepunaeaceae; genus JABMRV01. The sequence goes on from JABMRV010000176.1 coordinate 9,346, forward strand.
CCCAGATTATCGTACCGTAGCCAATCATATCACCAGCACCGTCTCCAGGCAGTAGCTTCAAGGTCTCATATACTTTCTCCATTGCGAAGTTGTAGATTGACAGGTTCACATTCATCTGACCGTTCACCGGAAGCTGAATTCGCGTGATATGCCCTCGTTCCGGTGAGAATGGATTGGGATAAGCATAAGTACTCGGTTCGCCTCCGACTCCGGCAGGTTGGTGTGCCCGGTGGATCCGCCATGTGTACTCCTCCTTACCGGCATCAAACCATCCTTTCGCCAGTCCGTCATCAGTTCCAATCCAGAGTGTATCTCCCACCGGCGTCACCGAATAGAAATTGACATATTCAAGCAGTTCACCGATGGTAGGGTCATAAATCGACTGGAGGGGACTATCCCCCCAGTTTAAGCCACGATCAAAGCTTATCCACAGCCCCCTGTCTGCGGCTACATAAACAGTATCACCGCGGAAACCGAAATTATGAGCCTTCATGGGACCATATTTTTCAACGAGATACTCAACAAGATACTCGCCATTTAGCAAAACGGTAGAATCCAGAGCCGTTGAATCAGAAAGAGCAACCCGCCAGTTTATGCCGTTGTCTCCACTGACACAAACTCCATAATACTCGGAAGCGCGTTCAGCCCTCCATGTAGCAGCCCAGATATAATTATTGTCCTCGGTCTCTTGAACTCCCAGTGCAGTGACGAAGTTGCCGGATATTGACGAAGTTACTCTCGGTATATGCTGGATATTCATCCAGTTGATGCCTTCATCTAATGAAACATTCACACCTTCCGCAGTGCCTGCGATTAATACCCCGTCATGGAAAACCACGCTGAACGCCCGGTGATTGTAATGACGAAATGCGCCGAATGGTTCGTCATCTGGAGGATTGATTACCCATTCGTCGCTTCCGTATGGCAGCTTCCTGAGACCACCTCCAAAGCTGGCAATCCAGACTGCTGAGTCGGAAAGAGCAATATCATAGATCAGGTTCTGAATGTTGGTGGTCGTCGGGTCATATTCAGTTTCGTCAGGTGAATCAACAGGCTGTGACATCCATGTCCATGTCTCGCCTTCATTTATCGAAAAACCCACTCCTCCTCCAGCGGGTTTCCAGCCGTATTCGGTATCCTCACTGTAAGCCGTCGCTGCCCAAATAGTATCATCCGTAATCGCTATTGCTGAGATACCACCCTGACCGATGCCATCAGCCTGGTCTATCACACTCCAGCCTCCAGTGAGGTGCAGTTCAACCAGTCCCTTACCGCTTCCCAACCAGAGGCTGCTATCATGCGGTATTATATCAATGATGCTGTTGGACGGAAGGCGAGCGCCTGACTCTATCTGGGCATCTATCCGATGATTACCCGGTAGAATCGCACTCATCGCCTGACTCGTTAGAAAGATGAGGATTAATCCTGTGAGGATTTTCAGTTTTATCGCTTCAAATGTTTGTATCGGTCTTTCTCCGGATTTGTTATCAAGTTACTAAGACTACTTAGTTATTAACACTACTTTGTTAAGTATCCCGGAAGGGGATTACGATGAATAGCCACCGGCGTCAGCCGGTGGTCAAGAATGTACATTACACCCCTGATCCTGAAGGGATTGCCCATAACGAATTCTTTGAATTATTTATATTCGTCGTTCCGGTGGAACAGTCTGTCAGAGAGTAGCGAATTCTGTCTCATTGCCTGCTGGCAGACGCCCCCGTCTGCAAGAAATAACAACAACTTGGCTGGAAGACGAGGGCGTCTTCCAGCGGAAAGATAACATTCTCGGACACTCTGCTGCGCGGGAATGACAAGTCTACTAATCCTAATACAACACAAACCTTTCTTCCGCCGTTAGCAAAGGTTTTGTTCTATATCTACCATAGTTCATATTCTCCCGAGGCGGCATAAATATAAGCGTGTTATAATATGTCTCACCTGATTGCGGCGACAGGTCTGTTGGAGTCCAGGCAAACGTATATAAAATTCCGGTCTTGGCAGTATCAACCACCGTGAAACCGGCATGGAACTTCCAATCCCCGGCAATAGAACCAGGATAAGAGCCGTCATCGAAATATGTCCGCTCTAATATCACTCCGGCAGTATCGCTTAAAACCAGTTCTAATCCTCCCAGGTCTCCAACACCCTGATCGTCGTTCACGATGATCCTGTACTCAAACGTATCAGATCCTGTTTCCGGAAGCCAGACGGTATCGGGTCCGGCTACCTCTGTCACTCGCGGAGGCAGGTTCTCAAGCCATACCGTATAATAATCGCTCGCTACGGGTTGATGTATCTGATTAAGGTAATGATCGTAAACCCTGATGCAGAATGGATGTTCGCCGGTTGGTAATCTCGCCGCGACCGACGAGGCTCCCAACTCCCATGTATTCTCACCTCCATACGTCATAAGATGCTGACGGTCGAACCATTCCCCTAACAGCAATTCCACACGGACAATATCATCCAAGCCATTTGAATCGGCTACAACCACATTGAATGGATCAGCCATGACTCCACTCAAAACGGAATCAGGATACTCAATATCAAAAATTTGTGGAAGTGAATTATTGCTGAGTGTAATTATCATTTCGAGAGTGTCCGGCGGTTCACCTCCCGATAGAGCGAAGAGAAAGTGATATTCACCCTCATGAATGGCAAAGAGCGAATTAATCCTCCGCGTATAGACCGCATTCCCCGGGATCTGGTCGCCGCTGATGGAATCAGCAAATCCAGCAGCATCTTCCCAGCGACCGTAACTGCCGTCATCATACAATCTGAAATGTGTGGATACCTGCTCGCTTCTTATCTGGCACAGCATCTCACGCCCTGCGGCGATATTTGGTGGATAGACACTGATTGAAATCGTATGCATCCATTCCGAATTCACGATCCAGATGCTGTCCAGTACTACCGCGTTCAGCCCCTTCTCGTGCGGATCAGGTATAGGCGTACTGATAGGATCGGAACATCCTGACAGTAATAATAAGCATATAACGGCAGAAATAACAGCCGTAGTCGTGCTGTTCATACGAATAAGATATTTCATTAGAGGTTTTGGATGACAGAGTTTATGAGGGTGTTCAGGCGTCACGGGCAACCTTTGGTAAAGCCGTTGAAAAATCAGTTACATTTGTCTGAAAATCGTAGCTAAAGTCGCTTGGACACCTCGCAGTTGATTGAAGGGTGAAACAGTACATCGGTTAACAGCTTAACTTCAGTAATATATAACCAGTATCCCATAAATACAAGGTTTCTCTTCACAAGATGTTATACGATTTGAATCGCAGTCAGTTCCGGGAAACCGTCTTCCTGTCTAATGCGAATATTACTCTCTTATTACTCGGTCTCATAAACGGCAAGCCCCATGCTCTTATCTATCTGCATCTTCATCATGACCATTCCGGTCAGCAGTTTGGGAAAGAAATCAGTCGATTTCTGCGGCATCCGTTCACCTGCCAGTGCAATCTCACGCACCTGATCGATACGGGTTGCATTCAAAAGGAACGCTGCTTGATTTCCCTCGTTGCCGATGAGATCAAGCGCCTCATCCCGCCCGCGTATATAATGAACGTTGCTGTATGAGGCGAGTTTCGCTGCATCGATGCCCAGCAGCTTTTCAAGTAAGGCAGTATGCAGAACTGTCACATCGAGACGACGCCAGGTCTCGGAATGTTCACCCTCGACGATTCTGTCCATCGATGTCGGATCCTTAAGAGTCAACAACCTGTAACCGTCCAGCCCTTCCGCAGCAAAACCGAAGACTGAACGACCGTTTTTGTCAGCCTCATCCAGCGCCGCGTACAATGCCGATCGTTCGGCGTACTCATCAATATCAAAGTCGGGAGCAGCCTTGGCAAGGAAAGAATTGGGATTAAAACCATCAAGCGAATGAACGAGCCGATGTGTCGGTAGCACTGCAAGACCCGGATCATGCATGTTAACCAGTGTCATCATGCGGTGTGTGAATGTTTCCGCCTTTGCCTGTATCGGTTCCTTCCAGTTGCGCTCCATACAATAATTCATATAATCAACTGCGGTCTCATATCGATGATGTCCGTCAGCTATGAAGAGTTCCAATTCCTCAAAAAGTTCAGCAATATCTTTAATGAATCCCGGCGAAGTGATGCGATACAACCGATGGATGGCGCCGAAATCGTCATTAACCTCCATGATCGGCGAAGCCATCATCAGTTCATCATCGAGCATCTTGTTGATTTTGTTCTCCGGTTCATCGTATAGCATGAAAATCTGACCGTCATTCGCCTCAGTCGCCTGCATCAATTTCAACCTGTCCTTCTTGGGACCCGACAGTGTCTTCTCATGTGCCCGTACTTTTGCATCCTTGTCATCGAGGTTTACCAGGACGATAAGTCCCTTGCGGACGAAAGTTTGCTCATCAACCGTGTATTCCTGATGATAAGGATAAATCGCCGGCCCGCCTTCTCTTATCAATATTCGGTCTTCAATCCAACTGTTCCAAAAATTCGCCCCCCGAGTGTATTTGTTATCGTTGGGATTGTCCAGATCTCGTGACTTCCCCATGATAATCCGTACGATATTATTCTCATGGCGTTCATAATATTCATCCTGCAGTTTTTCGTCGATCTTGTCATACGGCTGAGTAACCACTTTGCTTAAATCGTCAACTTCAGCCTTGTTATATCGATAACCTCTGAATGATGCAATCTCTGCCATTAGTTTTCCTTATGATATTATGAGTGTGTTGAAAAAGTTCTATCATGTCATTCCCGCGCTACTTTGTCATTCCCGCTACTTTAGTCATTCCCGCGCAGGCGGGAATCCAGACAAGTTATTGTTATTTTTAGGATTCAGGCTTTCGTCGGAATGATAACATTAGATGAAATCCTTCAGATCCGGTACATTCTCAATAAGTACTACTTAGATCTCATCCCGAAGCTTCGGGATGACACAACAAAATCTGCGTAAAGAAACTCGTCATTTCAGCAGCACTAACCTCTCTACCTCACGCTGTCTGCCACCCGTGAGGACTACCATGTAAAGCCCGTTCACTAAATTAGCTCCATCCAAAACCATCCGATGCCGACCAACGTTCAGTGTTCCATCGAAGAGCCGCTTTACCTCTCGACCGGAGACATCGCAAAGACTCAGAACCACATCAGCCCTGCGGGTAAGGGAGAAAGCAACCGTGCAATGAGAATTGAACGGGTTGGGATATATCTCCTCTAATTGGAAATCTATGGGAGAAGCAGGCGAACCTGATTCATCAACTCCGAGCGTTACTTCAATTATAATGAAAGCATCGGTGTGGTAGATCATTGAACCGGGTTCAAGAAACTCGACAGACATCTCCAATTCCCAGTGATGAACCGGGTCCCAGTAGAGCAATGTAATCTCTTGACCCTCAAGAAAACCTTCAATCTCATCGGTATATGGATCATCACCCCAGCCTGCAAGACCCCAACCGTTCTGAGAATCAGGATCCAGAACTGATCTTCCGCCTATATGACCATCCGGAGTAAAACATGCCAGTTCAGAACCTTCAACGACCTCCATACCGTAAATATCTCTTACGAGTATTAGCATATTTGTACTTGTTCGGGTCGGGTCGGGCCAATGGTTGTCAATATGATGAATAGGTTTAGCGATCACTCGCCCGGTCTCAAGAGTAAATGGCAGTAAGACCAGAGACAGGATAAGTACCGATCTAAGAACATTCATGGTAACTTCCTCTGAACATTTATATCCAATAATTCCATACCATATAAAATAAACGATTTCCCTCGTGGAGTCAAGTCTTTTAGAAGAGGCAATATCAAGTCAGCCGGCACGCAATAATAGAAAGCCCGATCATTTAACTGACCGGGCAATTAAAACTATACCCGGTTTCGGAGAAACCGGGCTACAAATCAATGAACTCAATATTACTTGAAAAAATCAATCAGCAGCGAGGCGATTTCCAGACCGATTCTGGCTTGAGCCTCACCGGTCGATGCACCTATATGCGGCGTTACACTGACCTTCGGATGACCGACCAGATCTGCCTTCGGCTCAGGTTCGCCCACGAAGACATCCACACCGGCGCCTGTAAGCTTTCCCTCATTCAAGGCGGTAATCAGAGCATCTTCATCAACCGTACCGCCGCGTGAGCAGTTGATTAGGAAAGCGCCGTCCCTCATCGAGGTAAACTCAGCACCGCTCAACACGAAACCTGCCGGATCGACCGGTATGTGCAGGGACAGGTAGTCAGCCTGCGCCAGTACATCCTGTTTCGGGAGTAGAGTCACATCCAGATCGACCGATTCAACGTATGGATCGTATGCTATAACCTTCATACCAAGCGCCAGCGCCTTCTTTGCCAGCGATTGACCGATCCTGCCGATACCAAGTATTCCGAGTGTTTTCCCGGCAATCTCGCTTCCCTTGTACTGTTTCTTGTTCCACTGACCGTTACGCATGGTCAGGTTTGCCGGTACAATATGACGAGCGAGTGCGAACATGTGAGCCATAGCCAGCTCTGCTACAGAATCAGAACTCGCTGCCGGTGTGTTCATGACCTTTACACCCTTCTCTTCGGCATACTTGACGTCGATGTTATCCACACCGACGCCGCCGCGGACGATTGCTTTCAGATTGGGAATCCCCGCGTCGATTATATTTTCACGTACTTTCGTTGCGCTGCGGACGACGATTGCGTCATATTCAGCGATTCGACTCTCCAGTTCGTCTTGTGGAATCTTTGTATCTGATACTTCATGTCCGGCATCTCGCAGTATCTGCATACCTTCAGCGGACATACCGTCGTTTACTAATATTTTCAAATTTTATCTCCTTTACTGTTAGTAAGTAAAAAAGTGAGAAAACACTGAATAAGAAAAAGTGTTTTTTGATTTCTTTCACACTTTCATACTTTCACACTTTCGAACTTCATCTGTTCTTACCCATGAATTCCTTCATGAACACGAGTAGGTCTTCGATGGCTTCTGGTGGAATCGCATTATACATCGAGACTCGAATCCCGCCGACGCTGCGATGCCCCTTCAGACCGTTGAAACCAGCCGTTTTGCCCTCAGCCACGAACTTCGCTTCGAGATCCTCGCTGGGCAGACGCATGCAGACGTTCATCCAACTGCGGCTGTCCTTATCGACTGGACCACGGTAGAAATCAGCGTTATCATCCATGAAGCCGTACAGCATGTCAGCTTTCCTGCGATTGCGGGCTTCCATTGCGTCGAGACCGCCCATATCATCCAACCAGTGCAGCACCCTGTTCATGAAGAAGATACCGAAAGTGTTACACGTATTGTACAGGGAGTTTTTCTCCACATGGGTATGATAATTCAGCATGGTTGTCAGACCACCGCGCGCCGTCTGCAAGAGATCATCGCGGATTATTACCAGCGTAACTCCCGATGGTCCGAGGTTCTTCTGAGCACCGGCGTAGATCATCGCAAAAGGGCTGGTGTCAAAACGATGTGAGAAGATATCGCTGGACATATCGCTCACTATCGGCACATTCCCGGTATCGGGGAACTCAAGGAACTGCGTGCCTTTAATAGTATTGTTGCTGGTGATATGGACGTAGGCTGCATTTTCCGTCAGCTTAAGTTCATGCTGTTTGGGCAGCCGCATGAAATTAACTTCGTTTCCGTCGAAGGCGATGTTTACGTTTCCGAAAAGTTTCGCCTCCTTGATCGCCTTGGTTGACCATGAACCGGTATTGATATAATCCGCGGTTTTTCCTTCGAGGAGGAAATTCATGGGCATCATGGCAAACTGCAACGATGCACCGCCCTGCAGAAACAATACATGATATTCATCACCGAGTTCGAACAGCTTCTTCACCATAGATACGGTATCATTATGAATCGCATCGTATTCCTTGGAGCGATGCGACCATTCCATAATGTTCATGCCTGTGTTCTGATAGTTGAACCAGTTCTCATGAATGTATTCAAGAACTTCCAGCGGAACCGCTGCCGGTCCGGCGTTGAAATTCCAGATTCTGTCGTATTTCATTTGAGTTGTTCTCCTTAAAGCAATGGACTAAGTTACTAATAATTCAATTTTATCAAAAAGGTTTATAATATCTTGGTGTATTTCCTTATTCGTCATTGCTCCTGCTACTGCTTCCCGATTTAAGCTAAGTCCCGAAAAACTTTGTTGCAAACGATTGAAAAGAGATTCATCCGAGTGAAACAACAATTCTTTACCATTGACTACTTTAAATACGTTTGCATCTAAGCTTCTCCAATCCTTATTTCGTGGTAAAGTGAGGTTTTCATCGGTAAAAAATGTATCTATGACCTGATGATAAGGAATTGCAAATAAATCATCTGTAACGTTCAGCATTTGTCGTAATGCCCTTCTCCAAGCGTCTGGAACAAGAAGATAATTTTCGATGTTCTTTCGTTTCCATTCAAAGAGAACCGCATTATCCTTATCAGGATGGAAAGCTGTTTCTTTCGAATCATAATCAAACACTACCAAATGTTTCACTTTCGGGATGATTAACCTTAGTGATTTAAAATGTTTCTCGGCTCTTTCCAGCATTGTTTTTTTATCACCCCCGTGCATGCTGCGGAAATAAATTCTTCTGATATATTCGTCATATTCGAGTATGTTTGCCCATTTTCTGATTATTCGCTCATCGTTATCCCCCTCGACATATACTATATAGGGTGAGGAACGTAAGCTCGTAATTTCTTGGTTTGATACTTCAGACATTGCTCTGATGACGTCTGGTTTGGAGGATTCTCGAGTTGGTTTGCCACTCAATAGAGAGATGAACCTGTTTGCATCGACACCTCTTATGAGTTCCTCAGAGTGAGTCGCTATTATAAATTGAATACCGCGTTCTTGTGACATTTTGTCAAAGTAATCCAAAATAACTCGTTGAAGGTTGACATGAAGGTGCGCATCGGGTTCATCTATCAGGATGGTAGTAGGCTTAAAACCGTAGAGAAAAGCCAGCAATGTCAGGGTCTGATGAAATCCGCTGCCACCGGCAATAATATCATAGTTTTTTTTGTTTTCTACATACTCACATTTTATCTGGGTATCGACATGTCTTTCATATTCGGGTTTGTTAAGATCAACATTGAACCACTTACTAATGACCTCAGATATCTGACGCCAGTATTCATGATCATTTTCCTTATCTTTCTTTGTCGCCTCCTCTTCCTTTATTTTCTCTTCTTTCTGTTTAACTAACAACATCAAATTTCTCAAGATACTTCCTGGTTGACCCTTGCCAACTTGTTTCCTAAGTACAGATATATCTCTCCACTCCTCAACTGGTTCTAATCCTGAGAATGGCGGTACGTAAGCGACAACGGGTAAAACCTTTTCCTTTTTACGAAAATCTGCCCAACCTTCTGAGGGAATTGCAAATACCGATTGGGGTGAGTTATATCTTAATTTGGTACCAAATTCTTTTTCTATTCCATCACTTTCACGCCAAGTTACATTAATCTCGATAAGAATATATTCCTGCTTTTTCTTATCACTTCTATTAATTGGTGTATATTTTCTATCGACTTTCTCGTTCCAGAGCAAATTGAATTCAGGAACGGGAACTGCTGTAAAATTCGGCAATACGATCTGAATACCTGATTTACCTGTTCGCTTTGTACGACGGAATTCATCAATACAGAATTGCCAGATCGCCAAAGCTTGCAATATGGTACTCTTGCCGCAATTATTCTGACCAACGAGCAGGTCAAAGTTTGTGAAACTGTAAGTCTGTTCTTTAATGCTTTTAAAATTTCTGATTACTAATTTCGTTATCATAACATCTTCCTCCCTATGCCTTCCCCAATATTCCAGCCACGAACGTCAAGCCGCCGGTCCGGGATTGAAGTTCCAGATTCTTTCGTATTTCATTTTAAGGTTGACCTCCTGAAACATTGTATGTAAGTTTTTTGTTAAATTTCTTAATTACTTTTCTCTTTTAGATCTTAAAGCAATCCGCAAGCACCACAGGAATCCTCCGTAGAGAACCACGCAGCCGAAGACCAACATAATCCACGCTGAAACAGGCATTATTGCACCTCCTTGCGTTTGAATTTAATGCCGAGGAAGACTGAGATCGCAATCACCAGGATAATCATCCCCCAGCCACCGATCCAGTTAGCCCAGACAGGATAACCACCATAGGGTTCAGTGATACCTTTGATGAGAGATGAAATTAAAAAGTAACCCAAAATCAGTGGAGTAATAAACATTATGCAGATATCCCACCAGATCCCGATCCTTACTTCCGATGTTTCATTTATCTCTCGGCGTAACTTCCTTGCCCCGAAAAACCATCCGATTACTATGCACTCCACCAACGCGATGGTCACTAAACCATAGTCGGACACGTAGTGATCTACGATGTCCAGCCAGTAGAGTCCTCCACGAGTGATGAATAACATTCCGATGATAAAACCTATGATGGATATCCATATTACAACCTTGATGTGCGTAATGCCAAGCGCATCTTTTAAGGGTGTGGCAAATCCTTCCACGAGGGAGAACGCCGAATCTATTCCCAGTGTCAGGAGCATAAAAAAGAACAGCACGCCAAAAAACGGAGCCCAGAATGGTAGCTGTGAAATGATAGTGGGATAGGTTATGAATGCCAGGTCAGGTCCTGATTCAACGACGTCCTGTACAGGAACTCCCGTTTGATAAGCAAGGAAACCGAGGGCTGAGAAAACAGCAAATCCGGCGAAAAAGCTGAATCCACAGTTGAGTAACCCGGTCATAAAAGCATTATTGGAGATATCGGCATCCTTGGGTAGATAACTGGCGTAGGCAGCAAGCACCGCCATCCCCAGAGACAGGGAAAACAGAACCTGTCCATAAGCCGCCAGCCAGACTCGCGGATCAGCGAGCTTGCTGAAATCCGGTTGAAGATAATAGGTCACACCATCCACCGCACCGGGCAGGGTCAATCCTCGAATTGCCAGGATCACAAGGCAGAGCACCGGTAAAGGTACCGTCACCATCACAACCTTTCCCACCGACTTGATGCCCTTCCAAAGAATTGCCACTATTGCAGCCCAGGTCAGTACAAGTCCGATTAGAAGAGGACCCTGGATAGCGCCCAGAACACCGGGACCGGATGACATGTTAAGAACGTGTTCTCTGAAGAAACTTCCAGCATCGTCGCCCCATGCCAATTTCAAGGAATACCAGATATAATCCCACGACCAAGCCATAATCGCACAGTAATATGTAACGATTGTAAAGGCACACAGACAAGCGAGCCAACCCGCCCAAGCCATAAAGGGTCGTATAGACTCAAATGCTTGTGGAGCGCCTCCCTGTGCGCGTTTACCCATCACAAATTCCAGCATTAACAGCGGAAAACCACAGGTGAAAAGGGCAAAGAAGTAAGGGATGAGAAACGCTCCGCCGCCGTTCTCATAGCAGATGTAAGGGAACCGCCAGACATTACCAAGCCCGATGGCGGATCCCACCGCCGCCATTATAAATCCTGTGCGCGACGCCCAGTTTTCCCGTGAAATTGTCATGTTAAATCCCATGTAATAGAGAAGAAATTTACAGGAAGTTTCTTGCTTAAGTGAAAACTTAACTTATTTGAAATGTTTTGTCAACTGTTTACAGTTCTTAGAGTTCGAATAATTCAGATGGTATGATTTTTTGATTCCTCGCTGAATCTTGTGGGTAAGGTTCGCAGTGATTGTAAATTTCCAGTTCCTGCACAATAATTGATCCTGAAAGATAACCACCTGAAGCGCCACTGTCAACCGTTGAAAGACTGTTCATCTGCAACTGCAACATATCCATGCAATCCTCATAATTAGAAAGTCAGATTGTTAGATACTTGAATTGACCATACTTTATTATTATATTCGTATTCAATTCATAGCACCAATTTGGTTCACTTCTATCAATGCGGCAGGTGCTGTAATTACTCAAATCGCAGTATCATCTATTCACTTTTAACGGGAAATTAAAATGGCAACGCTTATCGTCGGGGTCGGTGAGTGCAAAGTCTCTAACAAGAACGGAGACAAAATCAGGGCTTTGACGCTGGGATCCTGCGTCTCGGTAATAGCCTTCGATCCGAAAAATCACGTTGCCGGTATCCTTAACATTGCCCTGCCCGACTCATCCATCAACAAAAAGCGTGTCACTGAACACCCCGGAATGTTTGCAAACACCGGCATACCTCTGTTATTGCGTATGATGACTAAGTCAGGCTATGATGGAAAATCCGAATTGATTATAAAGCTCGCCGGGGGATCTACAATCCTTGATTCTAACCAGACCTTTAATATCGGAAAAAGGAATATTCTTGCCGCTCGTAAGGCTTTGCATACCGTCAATCTGAAACCGGAAGCTGAGGATGTCAGCGATAATTACAGCCGAACAGTCTCAATCGACGTTGTAACGGGAATAGTCATAGTATCATCACCGGGGAAGGGGCAATGGGATCTATGAACGTTAAGCAAATGGTCGAACAACGCATCGGCGATATGGAAGTTCTGCCGAATGTGGTAATGAAATTGTTATCATTCACCGATGATGACGATCATTCCCTTAAAGACGTTGTAGCCGTCATCCAGAACGATCCCTCCCTGACAACCAGCGTGCTGCGTGTAGCGAATTCCGCTGCTTATGCTCCACGTACAGCCGTAACAACCCTCTCCAGAGCTATTGTCATGTTAGGCGAAAAAATGGTTACAGGCATCGCCATCGGCTCCTGCCTTTCTCATATGTACAATGATTCACTTGATGGATATGAGAGCGTTAAAGGAGAATTCTGGAACCATTCCTTACGTTCAGCGATTGCAGCAAAGCAGATCAGCGGTTACGCCTTGAAGGACATTCAGGGAGATTTTGCCTTTACCGCCGGTCTGTTGCATGATATTGGAAAATCTGTCATCTCTGACTTTCTTATCGGTTCGAGTGAAATGTTGCGTAACTGGCTGGAGAGCGGGCAGGTTGAAGATTTCATCCAGGCTGAAAGGAACCTTCTCGGTACAGACCATGCCGAAGTAGGATACGCTATATCCGTTAAATGGGGACTGCCTGAAATTCTGTGTGATGTTATCAAATATCACCACCAACCCGGTCAGGCTCCCGAGGAAGAACGAGGTGTCCTGTACACAGTCCATCTCGGTGATATGGTAGCCCAGCTCGGCGGTTCAGGTACCGGTTCTGACAATCTGGCATATAAGATCGACGAGAACTATAAAGATTACATCAACATCGATGAGAGGAATCTAGATCTGGTTTTTCTTCAGGTACAGGATGAATTCTGGGGAATAAAATCGGAGATCTTCTCAAGCGATAGGAATTAGTATTACTTCACGTAGCCCGCATTCCTCGAATCCGTGGCAAATCCCAAAAGCTATAAACAATACCTACCACTACCATCCAACGCAAATATCAATCAGGTATAATAAAATTCTCGCTTGATGATTTTACGATAAAATACTCTTGACCATAAGTTAGGCTTACCATATATTGTATGTAAGACAACATTATGTTGTGTCCGTCGTATTATATTAGCCCCAACAAACATTCAAAAAAAACACAAAGGAAGACGAATGAAAAAAACAGGTGTCATTCTTACAGTCATTATCAGCTTCGTGATGAGCTTGTTAACAATCCACCCGGTGCAAGCTGAGGAGGTGACAGGCTGTCCCTTAGGATTGAAAAAAGGTGTGATCTGGCTCAGATCGAGCACCGGTTACACATCAGCCGATAAGGTTTACTGGAACGCCAACCATGCAGAAGATCCCGAAATAACGGATATTCTGGATGACTGGCACGCGCGGACAAAGCGGATTCACTTTAGGGTCGGTTACGGCTTAATGGACCGACTGGATATAGGAGTGGCTCTCGAATATCTGGACAAAGACATCAAAAAGCAGGTCTGGAAATGTAACCAGCAGAGTACTTGGACACCGGTCTGGAAAAGTAATAAAGCTCACGGTTTCGGAGATGTCTGGTTCACGGCAAAATATAAACTGATAGCTGATCGGGATCGGATCGAGGCAGTGTCGGTAGGGCTCGGTCTTAAGCTGGATGCCGCTGACGACCCTCTGGTTACCAAAGGAATCGGAACTGGCACCAAAGACATCAGGCTTTGCGTTCTGTCACACTTAAACCACGGTCTCTTTCACTCCTGTTGCCACATCTTTTACGAATCACGAGGTGAGGTGCGGGAGATCGAGGTAAAAAACTCGGAAGGACAGATGGTCCCATGGACGAAATCCGACTGGAACCTGGGCGACAAGCTCAACTACAAGTTCAACATTGAATATGGTCTCAACGAAGCAGGGACATTCCATGCACATCTCGCCGCTGTCGGCTGGCTCAAGTTTGAAGATAAGAATGCGAATGATGATAAGGTATCGGACAGCGACCGTTACGAACATTCCCTCTATCCAAAGATCGTCTTCCTACCTGAAGGTGAAAACGAAGAGCATCGAAAGGTTGCCTTCGGTCTTAAGATTCCGCTGAGTGTTAAAAAGGATTTCAGTTCAATGATTCAACCGAAACTGACCATGATGTGGACCTTCGGGTAATAATTATGGGGACACCTTATTTAACTTCTATCTTTGCTTATATTGGTTAGTTAGTAAAATATTAAGTAAGGTGTCCCCATTATTCCTCTCTGTTATGATACATCCAACGACATTATGTATTCATGCATTGCTCGTGAAGCCCTTTTCCCCGCTCCCATCGCCAGGATAACCGTTGCTGCACCGATAACTATATCACCTCCCGCATAAACACCCTTAATGGAAGTCACACAGGTATCATCATCGGCGAGGATATTACCCCACTTGTTAGTCTTGAGATCCGGCGTGGCTTTTACCAACAGAGGATTGGCGCCGTTACCGATTGATACGACCACCGTATCAACCTCTAATACCCACTCGGATCCTTCAATAGGTACAGGTCGGCGACGACCCGAAGAGTCCGGTTCGCCAAGCTCCATCTTGAGAACCGTCATGCTCTTTACCCAGCCGTTGCCATCGTCGTTGATCGCGACAGGATTATTAAGGAGTCGGAAGATAATACCCTCTTCCTCTGCATGTTCTATCTCTTCATCACGAGCCGGCATTTCCTTTCGGCTGCGGCGATAGACAACTGTAACCTCTTCAGCGTCCAGTCGCAATGCAGTTCGAGCGGCGTCCATCGCCACGTTACCACCACCGATTACTGCTACTTTCTTGCCGCGGATAATCGGTGTATCGTAGTTGGGAAAGTCGTACGCTTTCATCAGATTGGCGCGGGTAAGATATTCATTGGCAGAATAAACACCATTCAGGTTCTCACCGGGAATATTCATAAAATATGGCAATCCGGCTCCGACACCGATGAAGATCGCATGAAAACCCTCTTCATTGAACAGTTCATCTATGGTTAAGTATTTACCGATGAGGGCATTATAGACGATCTTAACACCGAGCATTTTCACATAGTCAACCTCCGCCATAACGATGTCCTTTGACAAACGGAACTCTGGAATACCATAGATCAGCACGCCACCCGGCTTGTGCAGAGCCTCATAGATGGTTATATCATGCCCAAGCTTAGCCAACTCACCAGCGACTGTCAATCCGGCGGGTCCTGCACCGACTATTGCCACCTTTCTACCCGTCGGAGGCGCGATCTCAGGAACGCTGATCTCCATGTTCTCCCGTTCCCAGTCAGCGGCAAACCGTTCGAGCCTGCCGATGGCAACCGGTTCTCCCTTTATTCCGATGACACAGACAATCTCACATTGCTCTTCCTGCGGACAAACACGACCGCATATCGCAGGCAGTGCATTTTCATCCTTTAGAATCTTTATCGACTCGGCAAACTTATTATCTCTGATCGCCTTGATGAAAGCCGGAATATCGATCTCAACCGGACAGCCATCAATACACACCGCCTTTTTACACATAATACACCTGGATGCCTCAATCATCGCCGTCTCAGGTGAAAATCCATACGGTACTTCATTGAAGTTATGAATGCGCTTCAGTGGATCCTGTTCAGGCATAGGCTGACGGGGGATCTTGGGCTTCTTCGGTTTGAGCGCCTTTCCTGCAGGTTTTCCCGGCTTGGCTTCTATTTTCTTTTTTATCTCTTCAGACATTAATTTTTCCCTTCTCAGCGAGCTTATCAAGTCTGCATTTATGGTAAAGGTCCAACGATTCCTTCTCCTGTTTGATGTATGCTCCCTGGCGCAGTATCAGCTCTTCATAGTTAACCAGATGTCCGTCGAATTCAGGTCCATCCACGCATACAAAACGAGTATCATCTCCAACTGTAACTCTGCAACCGCCGCACATGCCGGTTCCATCGACCATTACAGAGTTCAGGCTGACCACGGTCTTCAGATCGTATTCACGGGTAAGATTGCTGACAGCTCTCATCATCACCACCGGACCGATTGCGACGCACAGTGCGATATCCCTTCCTCTATCAAGCAGTTCCTTAAGAGCGTCGGTTACAAATCCGTGAATGCCATAGCTACCATCATCCGTTGTGACGATCAATTCATCGGATACCGACGACATCTCATCCTCCATTATCAAAAGGTCTTTATCGCGAGCGCCGATGATGGAGATGACTTCGTTGCCAGCTTTCTTCATCGCAACGGCGATGGGATATACCGGAGCCACTCCGATACCGCCGCCGATACAGACGACTTTGCCAAAGTTTTCTACATGCGTCGGTTTGCCGAGCGGACCGACAATATCGAGAATCTCGTCGCCTACTTCGAGATCGCCCAAGGCGTAGGTTGTCTTGCCTACTTCCTGAAAAATCAGCCTGATGGTTCCTTCTACCGGATCTGAATCCACAATGGTCAGCGGTATCCTTTCGCCGTATTCGTTAATGCGCAGGATGATAAACTGACCTGCTTTCCGTTTGCGGGCTATATGCGGAGAACTTACCGTGATATCCTTGACGCCCTCCGACAAAATATGTTTCTCAAGTATCTCGTTCATTACCATCCTTTATATCTATGGATATTTGATTATCCTTGCCTTTTTCACGCTGTGCATTGGCAAATGGTGTTTTACCCCAGGGTAGGTTAGGTCGTTTCCCGTCAAACATCTCTTCGATTGTCAGTATTTGAATTCTTGGGAATTTGCGTCCCCAAAACTCACTTTCATAGAATCCTGCTGCAACAGCTTCGGTTATCATAGACTTTGTCGGAGGAGTAAGCGTTAAGAATATTCCTACTGGTTCGTTCTCTCTGTCAAGAACACCAACCAGATCGCGTATATCCCTGACACTCACATTCTCGCCTCCTTTAACCGAGACGATAGCTCGCTTATAATCCTCGGTGGGTCCGGCGAAGTATGGTATCACCCCGTCTATTCCCCGGTCTGCACCTTTCTTTTTACCTGCAACCGGTTGTGCATTTATTCGTGTGAGTCCCCACCACTGGAATTGCCATTTATCCCTGCGTGCAAGATCCCGCGCACTGGCGAGGTCTATCGGTGCGCCAATAGTCTCAATTTCAATACCTGCAAACGCATCCTGCATACGACGTTCAATCAGATTGATGGCAAGATATGTTATGTCTATACCAATCCAACGTCGTTCGAGTTTCTGCGCTGCATGAACTGCAGTACCACAGCCACAAAAAGGATCAAGTATAACATCACCAGGATTGGATGAAGCGCTTATTATACGATTCAGTAATTCAAGCGGCTTTTGTGTCTGAAATCCAAGTCTCTCTTTCGCCTGCGAATTAATTGGAGATATATCAGTCCATAGCGATTGTAACACGGAACCTTTCGCTTCATCAAGATAGCGTTTAAGTCTAATCCCGCCTCTTTTGGTGTAATGGAGTCGATTTTCTCCATCTAATTTTTTCATAGTAACAAGAGGAACTCTCCAGAGCGACCTCACGCCTTTAAAAGTGTATTCATACCCTCCACCCGTTAATCCTTTCGCTGTGAGATTATCATCCATCCATATCCTTCCGTCTTTGTCTTCATATCTAAAGCGCTTCAGGTATTTCGGACTGTATTCTGAGAATATTTTGTTCCAGGTATAATTCGAACTCTTTGTATAGAACCATATTATATCGATATTTGAGCCATATTTAATGGGATCGCTGTGAGCCGTAGTTCGCTTCCAGACTATCTCATTTTTGAAATTCGTCGGCCCAAAAACCGAATCGAGTATAACTCGCAAATAGGAACCTGCCGTAGGATCACAGTGCAGATAAATCGATCCGGTTGATTTTAAGACCCTGTGCAACTCTACTAACCGTACAGCCATCATTACGAGATACGCCGTCATATCGTTATGTCCAAAACCATCCACCATCGCTCCCAGCAGTTTAGCGACATCCTGTCGAGAACCTCGCATAACATCATCATAAGCCCGCATTGTAGAGTCACCCCAATGCCACGAATCCTCAAAAGCCTCAATCTGCGCCTCACTGGCTGCCCCGGATGATTCACGAAAGAGAACATTATAGGATCGTTTAGAGTTAAAGGGTGGGTCGAGATAAATCAGGTCAATCGACTCGTCGGGGATGTGCTCGCATAAAATATCGAGGTTGTCCCCATAGTACAGAATGTTCGTTTTGATTTCTGGCATTTTATCCTCAATTAACCTGGTTTCCAGCTTATGACGAAATGACATACTGAAAGTAACAGACAGAAATGTCTGTTCCACTTACTTCCTGTTAATTCAACAGTTCCCGATTATTTACAACTATCACCAATTGATCCCGACAACTCGCCAGCTTCTCTCTCTCGTGAGTGATAACATCTTCCGGCGCTTTATTGATGAATTTGTCATTTGACAGTTTGGCTTCTGCGCCCCTGATCACTCCCTGCAACCGCGCAATATCCTTATCCAGTCGCTTTCGCTCAACATCGATGTCGATTAAACCGGCAAGCGGTACATAGACCTCCGCCTCATCGACAACTGCGGCTGCCGATTGAGGTGGAGGAATGCCGTCAAATGTTATATCCGACAATGTTGCCAGCCGTTTAACAAGCTCAATATTTACTTTAACTAATTCACGTTTTTCGTTGCTGCACCCAGCTATAACAACTTTCGCTCTCTTGCTTGGTGGCACCGTCATCTCAGCGCGAATATTGCGAACCGAGCCGATCAGCCGTTGGAGAAACCCGAATTCTTTCTCAGACTTGCTGTCATGCCTGAAGTCCTCTATTTGCGGATAAGGTTGGGTCATTATACTGACGCCGTTCCCCCCTCCTTTTATTTTTCCACTGGAAACCGTGGGGGAAGTTTCTGTTGCATTTCGTATCCCCTGCCACATCTCCTCAGTGATGAAGGGCATTCCGGGGTGGAGCAATCGCAAAGCCGCTTCGAAAACTGCCACTGCTCGCCCTAACGCCTCACACCTTGTCTCCAGCGGCTTGTCATCCGTTAGACGAACCTTGACCAACTCAAGATACCAGTCGCAGTACTCCTTCCAGATGAAGTCGTAAACCGCCGTCATACAGTCGTTGAGTCGGTATTTTTCTGCGTTTTCCAGCACCTTCTCTGTGACCGAGTGCAGTCGGCTGACGATCCAGCGGTCGGGCAGTGGAGCATCTTCTAACTCTATCAGAATGTCATCGCGAAGCGTGAAACGTTGTGGTGATCTCACATCGCCTTGAGATTGCTTCGCTTCGCTCGCAATGACATCAAGTTTTGACATCAGGAATCGGTAGCTGTTCCACAGTTTATTGGCAAAGTTACGACCTCCCTCAAAACGGGAAGGAGTCAACCGTATGTCCTGTCCCTCTGATGCCAGTGTGATCAGTGTGAATCTGACCGCATCAGCCCCGTACTGATCGACCATATCAGTAGGATCGATTCCGTTGCCCAACGACTTCGACATCCATCTGCCCTGCTCATCCCTAATCATACCGGTTATGTAAACATCACGGTATGGGACATCGTTCATGAATTCCATGCCAGCCATTATCATCCGCGCCACCCAGAAGAAGATGATGTCATAACCGGTCACCAGTACATCGGTCGGATACCAGAACTTAAGGTCATCGGTCTTCTTAGGCCAACCGAGAGGCGAGAATCCCCACAGCCAGGAACTGAACCAGGTGTCAAGTACATCCTCATCTTGTTTAAGCTCGTCGCAACCGCATTTCGGGCATTTATCGGGTGTCTCGGTTCTGACTATTATCTCGTTACATTCCTGACAGTACCAGACCGGTATCCTGTGCCCCCACCAGAGCTGCCGGGATATGCACCAGTCGCGTATGTTCTCCATCCATGAGTAATAGACCTTCTCCCATCGTTTTGGATAGAATTTTATTTTGCCCTCTCGAACAACCTTAATGGCAGGTTCGGCGAGTGGTTTCATTTTGACGAACCATTGACGCGACAAGTATGGCTCGATGACAGTATGACATCGTTGACAGTGACCGATCGAAGTCACGTGATCTTCGATCTTATCTAACAGTCCACGCTCGCGCATCGCATCGATAACCGCATCACGCGCCTTGAAACGATCCATCCCCTGAAACTGCTCACCTGCATTCTCATTCATCACGCCGCCTTCATCCATCACAATCACGGAAGGGAGGTTATGTCTCTGACCCATCTCGAAGTCGTTTATATCATGTGCAGGCGTTACTTTTACCTGCCCTGTACCGAATTCAGGATCGACGAGTTTATCCCGGATAATGGGGATCTCTCTCTCAATCAGCGGAAGGATTACCGTTCTGTCCCACAGGTGTTTGAACCGTTCGTCTTTCGGATTGACCGCAACGGCTGTATCGCCCAGCATCGTCTCAGGGCGGGTAGTAGCGACGGTAACGAACTCATCGCTGTCTTTAATCGGATACCGGAAGTACCATAAATGATGATCATGCTCGACATGGTTAACCTCCTCATCCGATATCGCGGTACGACAGCGGGGACACCAGTTGACGATGTAATGACCTCGATATATTAATCCCTTCTCATAGAGATGAACAAAAACGGCTGCAACCGCCTTCGACAGTCCTTCATCGAGGGTAAACCTCTCACGCGACCAATCGGCTGAATCACCTAACAGCTTTTTCTGTTCAAATATCCGGTTACCGTACTGTTCCTTCCACTCCCAGACTCTTTTGACAAATTTCTCTCGACCCATCTCCTGCCGGGTTGTTCCCTCTTCGGCAAGCGTCTTCTCAACGACATTCTGAGTGGCAATGCCGGCGTGATCCTTACCCGGCTGCCAGTGAGATTCATATCCCTGCATTCTCTTCAGACGGATCAGCATATCCTGCAGGGCATCCTGCAGAGCGTGTCCCATGTGCAGTTCACCGGTGATGTTGGGCGGTGGCATCAGGATGCAGTAAGGTTTCTTTCCCGAACCCGGATCGGTACGGAACAGATTATGTTCTTCCCAGTAGCGGTACCATTTGGCTTCAACCGCCTTTGGATCGTATGTTTTTGATATATCGGTCATGGATGGTTATCAGTTTTTGATAATCAGTTGTCGGTTATTGGTTATCGGTATTGTTGCTGGAATGGTGTCCGGTTGGCTGGGATAGATCGGTCAGAAACCACCGCACCTCCCGTGACCGGCGAAATGTAAACACCGTCAGCGCATCTCCAAATATATGCAGCATCTTCTGAACGTGCAACCTCCCCCTGTTCGGCCAATCCCAAATCCACTTAATAAAATCCAGGTCGATCCGCTCCCGGCAGCCCACGCCCAAGTCCGATCTGGTCTTCCCATAGTTCCCCACCAACCGTTTCACCATCCTCCACAGAGATACCAACCGTGGGAAATCGAGGAAGATCACCGTATCGGCAGCTTCCAGCCGGATGTCGAGCGACATCCCGTAGTTACCGTCGATCACCCACGAACTGCGCTGCGTCAGCTCCTCCTGGATCCGCCGCCACTCATCCTCCGGCGTCGCTACCCACCCGGGTCTCCAGTAGAGCTGGTCAAGGTGGATCACCTCAATCCCGAGTTCAGCGCCGATCCTGCGTGCCAGCGTCGATTTTCCGGAACAACTCGGGCCGATAACCGCGATGCGTTTCATAGTAGATGATAGATTCTAACGTGGGAGTTTTAGACTATAATACGATTTTCATACTTGCATGGTAGAGAAAAACCGACCCGAAGCAGCTCCGGGTCGGTTTGAAAAAGTCCTGTGGTTGTTCTAAACAACTCGGCTCTTTATCCATTCCGCCAGGGGCTGCCACCAGATCCCCAACACCAGCGTAGGCACCACGGTTACAAGAGTAAGCGCTGCTGTCAACTTGCCAAGATTGAATTCCTTACTGACCTGCGGTTCCATTGCAGGTGATGGATCATAAAGGAACATATCACGGATAACTCTCACATAGTAGAACAGCGATACCACCGCGTTGGCGATACCGATGATCGCCAATCCCCACATCTCAGCCTTGACCACCGCAGCAAAAAGATAGAACTTGCCGATAAATCCGGCTAACGGAGGCAGTCCGGTCAGGCTGAAAAGGAAAACCGCCAACGCCAGTGCAGGCAAGGGATTGCTCTTGCCAAGCCCCCTGAAGTAACCTATGGAATCGCCTCCCAGACGACGCTCGACGAGATCCACCACGAGAAAGGCGCCCAAATTCATAAAAAGATAGACTACAAGGTAAAGTAAAATTGCCTGCGTTGCAAGGCTGTGCAACTCCGTATTGGGATGGACCAGCACTGCAAATCCCATCAGGATGTAACCTGCATGGGCGATTGATGAATATGCAAGCAGCCGTTTCAAGCTGTTCTGCCAGATCGCTCCCAGGTTTCCGAAGGTCATGGTCAGGGCTGAGGCGATAGTCAATAATCCAACCGCAGATATGCCGAGCGAAGGCTCCATAGTCGCTATCAGTGGAGAAATACGGTATAATGCCGCAAATCCAGCCGCCTTCGGAAGTACCGAGAAGAAAGCCGTTATCGCCGTCGGAGAGCCTTCATACACGTCCGGGCACCAGAAATGCATCGGCACCATGGCGATCTTGTAACCGATGCCTGCGAGTATCAGTACGATACCCACGAGATGAGCATGGCTGTCGATACCGATTAAACCCGCTGCCATAGCTGGTAAACCCGTCTCACCGGTCAGACCGTAGAGAAGCGAGAATCCATACAGCATCAGACCTGATGAGAACGCCCCGAACAGAACATATTTAAGCGATGCCTCACCTGATCGAGGATCTTGTCTCTTATAACCAGCAAGCACATACGATGGTATTGAAACAAGCTCGAAAGCCACAAACAGCGTTACAAGATCGTTGGATCCGGCGAGGATGAACATCCCCAATACGCTTGACAGAACGAGGATAAACGGTTCACCTTCGTTTTTGAAGGTGGAAGCCATGATTCCCAGGGATATCATCGCCCCGATAGCAAAGAACACGCGGAAGAAAACCGTTACGCCATCCTGAACGACCGCCCCGAAAAGATAACTGCCAACCTCCTTGTCACCGGTCAGAGCGATTACAATCAACAGCAGAAACAGGATGCTGCCGCTGAATGCCGATACGACCCCACGCCTTCGTTTGATAATTAGATCGACGATCAGGAACAGAAGCAGACCACCAGCCAGTAAAAGCTCAGGGATGAAAGGAATAAGCTGACGCGGATCGAAACTTATGGCAAGGTCACTCATAACACTGTCGCACTCTGTACAAGGTCGCCGAGGAAACTCAGCGATTTATTCATCAAGTTGAGAACCGGATGCGGATAGACACCGAGAAACAGTACAATGACTGCCAGCGGTACAAGTGTAAACAACTCACGACCGTTGATGTCGGTAATATTCTCATATTTAGGATTAGTGGCGCCGAAGAACATCCGCTGTAATGTCCACAGAAGGTAAGCTGCCGTAATAACGATACCAAAGACGGAGATTATGGTAAATGTTCTAAATACCGGGAATGCTCCGATAAAGACCATGACTTCCGAAATAAATCCGCTTAATCCCGGCAATCCCAACGAGGCGAAGAAAGCCAGCGCAAATATCCCGAGATAACGCGGCATTACGTTAGCCAGCCCACCGAAACCATTTATATCCCTATGATGCGCACGGTCATAGATAACACCGACCAGGAGGAATAGCATTGCCGTGATAGTGCCGTGATTGAACATCTGGAAAACAGCTCCGGTCATTCCCGCATCGGTGAATGCCGCCATTCCGAGCATCACGAATCCCATGTGGGATATGGAGCTGTAGGCAACAAGTTTCTTCAGATCCTTCTGCGCCATCGCACAGAACGCTCCATAGATAATATTTATCATCCCCATCATTGCCAGGAACCATGCCAGGTATTTGGTAGCATCGGGAAGGATCGGATAACTGATACGCAGCAGACCGTAAGTTCCCATCTTCAGCAGCACGCCTGCCAGGATGACCGATACGGCAGTTGGCGCCTCAACATGAGCGTCCGGCAGCCATGTATGAAACGGGAAGACCGGCACCTTGATCGCAAACCCGATGTACAGACCGAACCACAGCAGCACCCGGTAATTCAGCAGGACATTACCGACATGGTTGTTCTGGTTCATCATGTGCAGCATGTTGAATGTGTGTCCACCTGTGACCGGATCCTGTACGTTGAAGTAAAACACGAGCATCACGATCAGCATCAGAACCGAGCCTATCAAAGTATAGATAAAGAACTTGATGGCAGCGTAGATCCTTCGAGGTCCTCCCCAGATGCCTATGAGGAAGTACATCGGCAGCAGCATGATCTCCCAGAAGACATAGAAGAGGAAGAAATCGAGCGCGACGAACGTTCCCATCATGCCGGTTTCCAGCAGGAGGAACATAGCGTGATAGCCCTTGATTCCCTTGCTTATTCCCCAGGATGCGGGAATACAGAGGAAACAGAGCAACGCTGTTAACAGCACCATCGGGAAGGATAACCCGTCAATTCCGACAAAGTACTGGATATTGAAAAACGGTATCCACGAATGCTGTTCCACAAACTGGAAGCTGTTCCGGTCATTGATCCCGATCATATCTGTATTGAACTGCGGGTACAGCGAGATTGCTATTACCAGTACAATACCGGTCACAACCAGCGCCGTCCAGCGTACCAGCTTATCATTATTCCGCGGCAGGAAAGCGATTACAACCGCTCCGACAACCGGCAGAAACGTAATCAGTGTTAGTTTGCCCATAGGCTTTATTTCTTCAAATTGTTATTGGAATTCTTTTTGCCTGCTTCTATTCTATCCAGTTCCTTGATCAGAACAGGAAGCTCTTCGATAACTGTTTTCCACACGATATCTTCATCAACGGATAAATAATCATGAGCGATCTTATGTCTCATACCGATAATTGCTTTCCAGGGAATTTGAGGATGTCTATCACAGAAATCCCTGGATAACTGACTTGCTGCTTCGCCTATAACCAGTATTAAGTATGTCAATGTTCTTCTAAGCAGTCTGTTCGTATCGTAATCAAAGCGATCTTTGTTTTCTACCGAATCCAGAGCCTCGCGAGCAAAGTCCAGCATATGACCGATATAGATTAAATCATTCTTCTGCATAAAGAGGCTCTAAATCTTTCAAAACCAACTCACGAATCCGGTAATTCAGAAACTTGGATGTTATCAGATCCAGTCGTCTTCCTCCCATTAAAACCGAAAGTTCACTCTCAATCTGATATAATCGGATGAATCCGGGCACATTATTTGGATCAAATGTGACCAGTACATCCACATCGCTGTCACCACGAAAATCATCCCGCAAGACAGAGCCAAACAATGCCAGCTCGGTTATTTTCCATTTCTTACAGAATTTCTTGATCCTGCCGGAGTCTATTTCAATTTGTGCTCTCACCAATTACTCTACTTTCTCCTCTCTTATCAAGCATCCTAAACTATTCCAGTAGGCGGGATAATCCTGCCCTGCTTTAAATCCGGCAGGGCCAATAATACTTCACATCACCTGCAGGAAAAATAAGATTATCCTGCATTTCCCCATCATCCATTAAATCAGTTTTCCAACATCCACTCATTCCTTTCCATGTTGCCCATGCTGAAATCAGAGCATCCCATTCGTGGTCGTTTTTACATCCAATAGATTTCTTAATACCAAGCTTACCTGTTAGCCAATTATCCATATCAGTTTTATCATTACTATAATCATGGATTTTTTCACAACTTCTCATAGCATGATACAATACCTTCGGATGCGTTTCATTTATTATAATGTTTGGGAAAATTGCCCTAAGTCTGATAGCTAACGCCATTCCCTGCACAGCCATTGCACCAAATGTCGAATTTGATGAAAGCACACTATTACTTATTTTTCTTGTTTTGCTAACATCATTTGAAGTTATCCTATTGAATTCACTTTTATATGTATCCTTTAATAGGTTATCCATGCTTCTCCAACCTGCTTCACCCGTCGACCAAGATAAGAAAGCATCTATACCTACGCCATGTAGTTGAACTATCTTTTGGTCACCTAAAATCCATTCGATCACTTCGTCCACATAATTGCATGTTTTCAACCGGACATCTACAACGACGGAGTTTGAAATTTCGATTAATGCAATTCCGTTGGCATTCTTTCCGCCTGGATCATAACCAAGAATATTTAAATCTTCATCGCTCACTTTCACACTTTCACACTTGCTCACTTACCAACTTCCCTCCTTTCAAACTAATTTAAGAATAATAAACAACCCGATCACCACCAGCGTATATAGTATATACCTCTGCAACTGTCCCCCCTGAAACAGTCTGACGATTCTCCCGCAGATGCCTATGAACCAGGCACTCAGGTTGACCAAACCATCAACAATATAGAGATCGAACCAACCCTCAATCATGGCGAACATCCTGCCAAGCCAGGCAACGCCGTTCACCATACCGTCGATAATATACAGATCAAACCAGCCCATTATTCTCGAAAACACGATTGTTCCGTTGACGGCAGTATATTGATAGATCTCATCTATCCACCATTTGTGGTACATACCCTGGTAGATCACACCAAGACGCTTCTGCCACAACGCCGGATCGATCTTTTTCCAATGGTAACCCGCGGTTGCAATCAGGATACCAAGCGTCGCCATAATGATCGAGATAATCATTGCACGGGTATGAGCCGTATGATGAATGTCGTGATGTTCATTATGCTCGGTATGCATAGCCGATGTGGTTACATGACCGGTCTCACCGGCAACCGACTCCTCGGTTGCGTGTGCGGTTCCGCCTTCCGCACCCGCAACCTCAGAGTGATGAATTGTCGCCTCTTCGACTGAAATAGCTTCCTGAACTGCTGCTTCGGTCTCTTCGTTGTTTACCGTGTGTGTAATAAGTTCAGCCTCATGTATCATCTCGACATTATAGGCACGTTCCGGATCCTTGAAAAGGTGAGCAAACCAGCCGTCGGCTGGTGAAAATGGATTTAAGCTAAAGAAGAAGAAGAAACTAAGTATAGCCAGAGTCACCAACGGAAATGTCATTACCCACGGCGATTCATGCATCTCCTTCTCAGCCTCCGGACCGGGACGGAATGTTCCGGCAAACGTCAGGTAAATCAGTCTGAACATGTAGAACGCAGTCAGAATTGCCGCTCCGAATCCGAAAACTGGCAGCAGCCAGTGCTTGGGATTCTGCATCCAAAAGGCGAGCGTGCCGCCGAGGATCGAATCCTTGGAGAGGAAACCTGAGAAGAACGGGACGCCGCTCAGGGAGAGAGTCGCTATCAGGAAGGTGATGAATGTTATCGGCATTAACTTCCTGATTCCGCCCATGTTGCGCATATCCTGCGGTTCTGCGTCGCTGTGGATGTGATGCAGAGCTTTGTGCATGGCATAGATGATCGAACCGGAACCGAGGAATAAGCAGGCTTTGAACATGGCGTGAGTAACGAGGTGGAAGAAACCAGCCATGTATGACCCGGCGCCGAGCGCCATCACCATGTAGCCTAATTGAGACAGCGTGGAATATGCGAGAACCCGCTTAATATCGTACTGCGCTACCGCAATCGTTGCGGCGAACAGCGCGGTAAACCCACCGATATAGGCTATAACAAGCGAGGCATCCGGCGTGAGGATGGAAAACAGCCTGGCAATCAGGTACACACCCGCGGCAACCATGGTCGCTGCGTGGATCAGCGCCGATACCGGAGTCGGACCTTCCATCGCATCCGGAAGCCACACATGTAGCGGGAACTGCGCCGATTTCCCCACTGCGCCGCAGAAGAGAAGCACTCCTGCCACCGTCAACAGTCCCATGCTCAACTCACCGCTGGCAATCCCGTTAGTTACAGCTTGAGCGATCTCGCGCAGATTCAGCGTTCCGAACGTCGTAAAAACAAGCAGGATACCCACCAGCATACCCGCGTCACCGATACGATTGACTATGAACGCCTTCTTGCCGGCATCCGCCGCAACGTCCTTCTCATGCCAGAATCCAATCAGTAGATAACTTGACAAGCCGACCAGTTCCCAGAAAGCATAGATAATCAACAGATTATCCGCCAGCACCAGTCCGATCATACTGAAGGAGAAAAGACTGAGAAACGCGAAGTATCGTGAGTACTTGGGATCACCATGCATGTAACCGACGCTGTAGAGATGCACGAGCGCGGAGATCAGCGTCACAACGACCAGCATCATGATCGCCATATTATCGATGCGATAACCAATGGTTAAGTGAAAATCACCCCACCTGAGCCAGTTGAACGATGCCAGGTCCGCAATGAAATCGGGATCATAATTCCCGATCATGTACTTGAAGAACAGGTATAATGACGCGAAGAGCCCTGTCCAGATAGAAGCAAGGGAGAGCCAGTCGCCACCTCGCGGCAGTCGTTTACCGAGTAGTATTACTATACCAAACGTAACCAGCGGTGCAAGTAATATATATGTAACCAGTCCGAACATTTTTTTCAGTTTGAAAGTGTGAAAGAAAATTGTTCCCGCCGGGTTTCAAGTAAAGCGTAACCTGGCGGGGATTAACTTTCTCGTTTATCCCCTTAGTAAATTAGCTTTATCAACCTCGCTGGTTGATTTTAGACGGTAGATATTAAGAAAAACCGCCAGCGCAACTGCCGCCTCTGCAGCAGCCACGATTACTACGAACAGGGCAGCAACCTGACCGTTTATATTTCCCCATGAGAAGTGACTGAAAGCCACAAAATTCAAGCCCGCGGAATTGAGAATCAACTCGATGCCCATCAGTACTGAAACAGCGTTCTTGCGGGTCATCACGGCAAGCAGTCCGAGGAGGAAGAGCACTGCAGAAACGAGCAGGTAAACCGTCAGGGAGTCCATTTCACTCCTCCATCCAGAAATATCTCGCCAGCCGCATAGCTCCTACCAGAGCCGCTAACAACAGTATGCTTGCAACCTCGAACGGCACCAGATAATCGCTCAAAAGCAACCTGCCTATTATCTCGGTCGTCTCTTTCGTCTCCGGAGTCACTGTATGCCACTGTGATGTAAGTATCACCGCGACAAGAACCACCCCGATCAGCGTAATAGGAATCAATGCCAGGTATCGCTGATGCGTCTGCTGCGGTATGTCTAACGTCATAATCCTGGTGGTGAGAAAAACACCGAAGATTATCAGGGTCAATATCCCGCCGACATAGATCAACAACTGCGATGCCGCCAGGAAATCAGCCGACAGGTAGAGATACAGCACCGCCACACCGAAGAACGTGAACAACAGGGCAAAAGCGCTGTATATCACCCGTTTGTGAAATACGACCACTGCAGCAGATGCTATCGTCAGCAACACGAAGCACCAGAATATGAGTTCGCTAATGAATTCCATGTTTCATTTATTCTAGCGGTTGAACTTCTTGTTAATTAAATTGTACAACTTTCAGTGTTATTCCTGCGGAGCAGACTTTCCGAGAATGAATCAGATGCCTAAACCGCATCATCCCAGCGAAAGCTGGGATCCAGTAACGCCCGTAATATCAGCAACTTCTCTGGATTCCAACTTTCGTTGGAATGATGATATCCGAGCTGTTTTCGTATTCTCAGATAGACTGGAAGGCAGGAGTTCAGTCAAGTCAAACCTTCGTAGAGGTCTTTCCATTCAGGATTGTTCTTCTCGATCAACTCCATTTTCCACTGCCTCCTCCATGCTTTCAGTTGTTTTTCCCGTTGAATTGCAGCCGCATGATAAGGCGTTCCCTCGTAATATACTAACATATGAACGCCGTATTTCTTGGTGAATCCTCCAACCCCCCCGGATTTGTGTTCCGCAACTCTGCGAATTAATTCATTGGTAGTCCCGATGTAGAGGGTGCCATTGCGCCTGCTCGCAAGGATATATACCCAGAACATTGCCATGATTCCGCGCTTCCCTCTGACTTATAATTCCAACTCCACTGAACTCATCATTCCAACGAAAGTTGGAATCCAGTAGCGCCGAGCACAACATTCG
>JABMRV010000177.1 GCA_013202285.1 bacterium
GAGGGAAGAGTACCTTATAAGGGAAGATTGTCGGATTCGATTTTCCAGTTGCTCGGCGGCGTACGGGCAGCGATGGGTTATTGCGGCTGCCCGGATATAAAGACATTCAAAGAGAAAACGCGCTTCATCAGAGTCACGCCTGCCGGTGTCAAGGAAAGCCACCCACATGATGTGGTGATAACTCGTGAAGCGCCGAATTATACTATCTCTTTGTGAGATAATTTAAATTAACAGCTGTCAACTGCGGAGAGATGACAGCATTCTGTCAACCGCAGAGGGATGACAGCATTTTCTTAAGCCTCGTGCCGGGCTACAATCCGGTGGAGATTAGACTTGCGCCGCGCTGCAGTGTTACGAGGAATGATACCTTTACCTGCCAGCCGGTCGAGGATTGCACAGGCGCTGCTGAGATCATTCTGCAGGGTCTCCGGATTCTTACCCTCCCGCACCCGGCGAATGGCTGACCGCATCATTGTACGGTAATGCCTGTTGCGTTCGTTGGCTTTCAGGTTGGTTCTGATTCGTTTGATCGTTGATTTATGATGTGCCATGCTGTAAATCTCTAATGTTTTTTAGAAAACATTTAATATAATGAGATTGAACTGTAAAACTCAACACTTTGTTGTGAAGTTTTGTTTCAGACACTATTATTTGGCGAAAAGTGATTAATTCTCATATAACTCGTGCTTTAGTTATTGTTCTGGCTCTGGTTTTGTCTTTGAACCTCGCTGGATGTGCTTATTATAACTATTATTATAACGCCAGGAAGCATTACCGGAATGGAGAAAACTCCCGCGAGGAGGGTATTAAAGAAGAGAGATCCGGCAAGTCGAGAAACCTGACCAATTATGACAAGTGTATTGAGTCTGCGGGCAGGATGCTCAAATATTACCCGAACAGCCGTTGGGAAGATGATGCGTTGCTCCTGTTGGCGAAAGCCTATTACAGAATTGAGAATTATCGTAAAGCGATAGGCAAGGTCGATGAACTGACTACAAAATATCCTCAATCCAGGTTTACACAGGAGGGGATGCTTATTAAGGGCATGTCGCTCCTGATGGTCGCTCAACCCGATTCCGGGAGATTGATCCTTTCAAAGCTGTTCGCACCTGAAGTGACTCTCGATATGCAGGCACGGGCATACAATGCGCTTGGCGAGTTCTACTTCATGGAAGAACGGTGGGAGACCGCTATCGAGAATTTTCGAGCGGTTATAGATGTCGGCGCCGAAGACAAGTTCCTAAGGAGTTTAGCCTGGATAAAGATTGGTGACTGCCTGACCAAAACTGAACAGATCGACCGGGCGGTCGATCTGTACGATGAGATACTCAATTCCAAACCGTCTCGTAAGGTGAAGTTAGAAGCGACACTCCGGCGAGCAGTTATTCTCCGGGAGCTTGGACGTGTTGAAGAAGCTTACGAAGCGCTTCAAAAGCTCCTGCGTGATGCTGCTTATATTAGTGATTTTCCCGCCATCGAGCTCGAAGCATCTCGCTGTCTGCGTCTGATGGGACAGTTCGAGGATGCTCGCGACAATCTCCAGGATCTGGTTGAGACGAATAAGCGCGGTGAACTGGCAGCGGAAGCTAACTTCGAACTGGGCTGGCTTTTATGGGAGGAATGGCGTGACATTGCCCTGGCAAGATCTTCACTCGCTGAGGTTAGAAAAGTTGACAGGTCATCACCTCTCGTTCCGGCTGCTGATTCACTGAAGACTGAGATGGAGACGCTCTATAGATCCTGGCAGCGGATGGGATTCCTGAACACTCAGATTGCTGCGGTTGACAGCTCCCTGCAGGGACTCAGAGAGTTTCTGTATGCGGATACAGTTTATGTCGATTCGCTCGATCTGATTACTGAATCAGAACGTACGAAGTCCAAACGCTCTCGCAAGTCAAAGCGCAGTCGTAGAAGTCCTGTTCTTCATTTGGAGGAGGAGGAGTTGAAGGCGGAACAGGACTCAACCGCTGATTCAACTGCTGTGGAGATAGACAGCACTTTACTGGCGCTGGATTCCACTGCACTTGGAAACCTGCTTGAACATCGTATAACCGAACTTCAGGATATGACACTTGATTTAGCCGGGTTTCATCTCTTCAAGCGAAACGACAGTG
Organism: bacterium; assembly: GCA_013202285.1. Classification (GTDB taxonomy): domain Bacteria; phylum Electryoneota; class AABM5-125-24; order Hatepunaeales; family Hatepunaeaceae; genus JABMRV01. The sequence continues at coordinate 2,115 of JABMRV010000177.1, forward strand.
ACAGCGCTGCTTATTATTTCTCCCGCCTGGAAGGTTCTGACATTCCCGACATACTATGGGCAAGAGCGACGGCTTCACTTGCTTACATTGTTAGACAGCAGGGCGATACAACCGCCTATGATTCGCTATACCGGTTGATATTGGATAGGATGCCTGAAGGAGTTTTCAGTCAAAGAGCGCGAACCGTTCTCAGGTATCCTGCTGTAGAGGTAGAGATCGATACCATTGAGGTGATGTATGAGAATGCCGAACAAACCTGGCTTGATGAAAACAATCCTGAACTTGCGTTGGCGGTTTTTCTGTCAATAGCAGCCCAGACTGATTCAACAGCAGAGATTCGCGCCCGTTCTCTGATGTCCGCGGCATACATATCAAGGCGAGTGATGTTTGACGATTCAACCGCTCTCGAACTCTATGATATAGTGGCTGCGGAATTCAGTGGTACGCCCTATGGGAAGTTTTGTAAGAAGATCAGCCGTGACCTGCGGGACACGATGAAATCGAGGGATAGGGATGTTCAGGAAAAAGAGAAAACCTTTGAGAAACCGGTCTTTAATAAAGACGAAACACTCGCCGGGTCAACAGCATCAGGATCCGGAACCTATTTCCCGATGGATGAACCCTTTGAGCCTGACAGGATATATGATCCGATGGAGGTCGATGAACTGCCTGAATTGAAGACCACCAAGAAAAAGCTTAAGAATTATGTCAGGCGTTTCTATCCGGACGAAGCTGCTGATGAAGGGATTCCCGGGGAGGTTGAACTGGAGTTTATCGTGACCGCCGATGGAACTGTTACCGATATTGAAGTGTTTTCCGTTGAGCCGGAGGGACTTGGATTCGAGGAGGCAGCGCAGGATGTTATGAGAAAGCTTGTTTTTAAGGCTGGCTGGTATCATGGGAGGAGGGTTTCAGTAAGAATGAGACAGGTATTCACATTTGAGGAGTATGGAGCAGATTAATCTACCGATAGCCGAAAAAGGTGTTGTCGATCAGATTCGGAAAATCTCCGACGACACTTGGGATATAAAAGTTTTTTCACCAGGGATAGCCAAGTCCAGTAAGGCGGCTCAGTTTGTTCATGTGCGTGTAAGTGAAGATTTCCGACCTTTTCTGCGGAGACCTCTCAGCGTCGGACCCTGCAGTGGCGATTACCTGCGATTGATCTTCACGGTAAAGGGAAGCGGTACGAGGCTTCTCGCACAGAAGAGTACGGGCGATGTGATTGATTTAATTGGTCCCCTCGGCAATCCATTCAAATTACCGGAGGATGATGAATATCCCATCATTGTAGGCGGAGGCATCGGTGTTGTTCCCCTGTTGCTGCTCGATGACCAATTAGAGCCTGATACTCCCCGTGATTTTCTGCTCGGTGTCAGGACAGAATCATTGCTGCCTGTGGATGAACCGGAAATCAAACATCGTAACATACAGATTGCATCGGATGACGGAAGTATCGGTTTTGGCGGTAACGTTGTTCAACTGTTGGAAAGAAAGCTCAGTAAGCTTCAGAGTAACCGGGTCGTTGTTTATGCTTGCGGTCCAGGCATGATGATGTATGCATTGAAACAGGTATGTATAAAGCATTCAATTAAAGCTTATATTTCGCTTGAGGTGCCGATGGGCTGCGGATTGGGAGCTTGTCAGAGTTGTGCCGTTCCAAGATCGGACGGTGACGGTTATCTGCTTGTGTGCCAGGATGGACCTGTGTTTGATGCGACTGAAGTTTTAATCGAACCGGAGGTTCTGCGATGAGTGTCGATACGACGATCCGCATGGGTAGTCTGAATCTGCGAACTCCGTTGCTCACCGGTTCGGGAACTTTCGGCTACGGTGATGAGTTCGGCAGTATTATTGACTACAGCAGTTTTGGTGGAATAATTACCAAGTCCATTTCTCTCAAGCCGCGCGCCGGAAATCCGCCGCCTCGTATCTGTGAGACTCAATCCGGCGGGATCATTAACTCGATAGGACTGGCAAATGTCGGGATTTATAATTTCATTGAATCAAAGGTCGATACATTACCTATGGGTAAGACGGAGGTTTTTCTCAGCATTGTCGGTGACAGCGTTGAGGAATATGTCGAGGTTGTGGAGAAATTGGAGGATGTCAGCGGGATCGCCGGATATGAGCTGAATGTTTCATGTCCGAACGTCAGGCGCGGCGGACTTGACCTGGGCGGGGATAAGGAAGCGATTGCAGCTATTATGAGTTCAGTGAGAACGGTTACCGGTCGATTTGTCTCGGTCAAACTCACACCTCATTACCCTGTGATTGCTCCTGTTGCCCAGGCTGCAGTCGATGCGGGAGCCGACGCCTTAACGCTCACCAATACACTCGTCGGTATGGAAGTGGATGTCGAACGACGCAAGCCTTTACTTGGCAACGTTACAGGCGGCTACAGCGGTCCGCCTCTGAAACCGGTGGCGCTGGCGAAAGTCTGGCAGGCAGCACAGGTGGTCGATGTACCGATCTGGGCTTCGGGAGGGATGGTTAACGGTATCGACTGTATCGAATTCCTGCTGGCAGGGGCTTCAGCTTTGCAATTAGGATCGGTTTTGTTTGCCGATCCTTATGCGCCGGGTAGAATCCTGAACGAGATGATTGAATATTGCGAAAGACACGATGTCACCCGATTGAGCGATCTCGTCGGAAAACTGGAGACCCGATGAGAAGCCGCGTCCTGTCGTATGGGTTGAAAATCTTCAACCCCTACAGCCAGGTTATTATTTGCACAACGGTATTAATGTTGTTCCTGACCGGTTGTACGCCGTCACCGAGATTCCACAACGATCCCCATACCGGTAAGTTTAAGGTCGGACAGACGTGGACCGGAAAAGCATCCTGGTATGGACCGAAATTTCACGGCAGGAAGACCGCAAACGGTGAGACTTACGATATGAACGGCATGACCGCGGCTCATCGTAAACTGCCGTTTAATACTATAATTGAAGTAACACTGTTAAGCAGCGGCAAGAGCTGTCGTGTCAGGATTAACGATAGAGGACCTTTCAAAGGGAACAGGATACTCGATCTTTCAAAAGGCGCAGCCCAAAAGATAGGTTTAATAGCAGAGGGTGTGGGAAAAGTGAGAATCAGGATAGTATCGGTTGGTAGGAAATGAAGAGGGGAGGGCTCGGTTCGAGGCTGTTGGTTGCCGCCTGGGGAATTCCGCACCTTCTCGGATTGACCTGGTTGGGAGGATGGTGGACAACATCGCTTATTGCAGGTATATCCCTGAAGGCGTTGCAGGAATACTTCCACTTACAACACAGCCTCGAGAGAAAACCGCTGAAGTTGCCCGGTTTTATAGCCGGTCTGCTGGTTGTTTCGATGTGGATGATCGATTATGCGAGTTTTCCCTGGGTTCTGGTGTCAATATTCCTTGTTATCTCAACCATAGCGTTGCTCAGAGGAAGATCTCACCTTGATGTCATGTCAACCTTGGGTGGAATATGTTACATTCCGCTGCTTGCGGGGAGTTTCGTTTTCCTCCGGGAGTGGGATGGTAACGGGCAGATATTGAATGAGGGGCGCTCGCTGGCATTATGTGTCCTGGGAGCTGTCTGGATCTGTGATACCGCAGCCTATGCGGGGGGACGATTAATGGGAAAACATAAGCTTGCTTCATCGATAAGTCCGAATAAAACTGTTGAGGGCTTTCTATTTGGTTTATTCGGAGCTATCTTATTTTGTCTAATCTGGCACTGGTTCGATCTTATCCAATTGGATGTTGCGCTGGCAGTTGGAATTGCAGCAGGATTGCTGGGACAGGTCGGTGATCTGTTCGAATCCGCACTAAAGAGGGAGTGCGGTGTGAAGGACGCGGGCAGTCTGTTGCCGGGACACGGCGGTATTCTGGATCGTTTTGACAGCTTTTTATTCACGGCGCCATCGGTAGCGATGTATATTGCGGTTCGACCAGCTTTTAGTTGCTTTGTGTCATTCTGAACGAAGTGAAGAATCTCACAACGACGGGGAATGGAAAGAAGATTCTTCACTTCGTTCAGAATGACAATTATGGGATCAGAATGACAATTAAGGGGTCAGAATGACAACCTGACCGTTTTTGAATCCGTCAGCCGACGATACGAACTCATACAAGTTCTTCTGTTGATAACGTCCAAACTTTCAAATACAATAACAAAATATGACAGTTATGAAAATAATTAATATCATGAGAAGAACGACGAGGAGAGACCGATGAGCGGTATGACGAGCTATTTCTTACGTCGTATTCTGCTCATTTTCCCGACATTTGTAGGCATCAGCCTGCTGGTTTTCGTCATTCTGCAGATCACACCCGGCGGTCCGCTCGAACAGGAACTGATGAAACTCCGCGGCGGTATGGCGCAAATGGGCGGAGGCGGGATCACGGGGAGCGGCGCAGGAGTTGTCGAGACTGCCGGAGGCAGCGACGATCAATTCGGCGGCATGGAAATCCCGGAGGAAGCGCTCGAAGAGATGAAGAGATACTACAATCTCGATAAACCGATTCCAGTCAGGTACGTGCTCTGGATGTGGGATCTGTTTCATCTGAACTTCGGGCGTTCCTATGTTTATGCCGAACCGGTCTGGGATGTAATAAAGAGCCGCTTTCCGATATCGATTTACTTCGGTCTGATCGGAATGACTCTCAGCTACATTGTCTGTATTCCATTGGGAGTCGCCAAAGCGGTCAAGCACGGTTCGCCATTTGATTTTCTTTCGAGCACACTCGTATTCATCGGCTATTCCACGCCCGGCTGGGCATTGGGAGCAGTAGCGCTCGTACTTCTTGGCGGAGGCAGTTTCTGGGATGTATTTCCACTCGGTGAGTTTCGCAGTGAGTTCTGGGATGACCTGTCAGCCTGGGGTAAGATAGTGGATCAGGTACATCATACCATATTGCCGGTGATGGCTTATGCCGTGGGTTCGTTCGCCCTCCTGACGGTGGTGATGAAGAATTCACTGATGGAAAACCTGGGGCAGGATTATGTGAGGACAGCGTTCGCCAAGGGATTAACGGAAAAGAGAGTGGTCTTTCTGCATGCCCTCAGGAATTCGTTGATCCCCATCGTCACCGGTATCGGAGGGTTGCTGGGTATTCTCATCTCTGGTTCTTATATCATTGAGAAAACCTTCAATATCAATGGTATGGGACTGCTGTCTCTGCAATCGGTATTGCGCAGGGATTACCCGATTGTACTGGCATTCATTGTGATCGTGAGCGTGATCAGACTGACAGGCAATATCATCTCGGACATGATCTACGCCCTTGTAGATCCCAGGATTCGTTTTAAATAGTTTCTTTTAAAAATGTATCTGATCAGAAGGATTTCATCTAATATTATCATTACGTCGGAAGCCGGTAACCGCGAAATAACAACAACTTGTCTGGATTCCCGCCTGCGCGGGAA
>JABMRV010000178.1 GCA_013202285.1 bacterium
ATGGATTCCGGCTTTCCAGACTGTACGAGAATGTAATCCGTCCGCTGGCAGACGCCCTCGTCTTCCAGCAAAGTTGTTGTTATTTCTGGAAGACGAGGGCGTCTGCCAGCAGGCAGTGAGGCAGAAATCGCTATTCTCAGACACACTGTTTCGCCGGAACGACGATATAATGTAATATACTGGGTGCCCCGGTTTGACATGCAAAACATGTTAGCTTGATAGACAACACATTGATTAACAACCATTACCACATGATTCAACGAGGAACCATGAAATCTAATAAGATATTTGAGAAGGTTTTTGTTTCATTATTTCTACTGACTTCACTTTACTCTGCAACATTTGCCGACGTTAAGCAGAAAGAGATTGAATATGGACATTCAACTGAAATTAGGGGGAATGTTCCGGCTGAGATCCGCTCCTCTACAGATCAACCCGGTATCCCACCGGTTCAGATCCGATTTGACAGTTTGATTACAGGAAGTATCGGACGTGATGAAGGTGAGGGTGAAGAACTATGGGCGGTTACCGATTCTAACGGTATCTGCGATAAGGTTGTTATCTCGGCTGATGGGAGATGGGTCGCCATCGGGTACACACTCAACAATGAAAGGTTGGAAGTCAGGAATGCCAGGGATGGCGAGTTGGTGTTCGACTTTGAGGTGGAAGAGGGATCAAGCCATATTGATATGACCGCAGAGGGTGATTGGATAGGTTACAGCTCACGCGACAGTGTCTGGCTGTTCACGCTCGATTCCGAAGGGAATCCCTTCTTCAGGTTCTCTCTGGATGGTTATTCCGCCGGACCGATCAAGCTGACGCGTGATGGAGAGTATTTCGTTACCACCTGGCTCGATCGCGAGAGTGAGGAGAATCTCGTAGTCTGTTTCAGGGATGCGGATCCTGAACCGCTGTGGACCTTTGCTGCACCTGCCAGAGAGACCTTCGGATGGTATGGAATAAATATCTCCCGCGACCGTAGTGTTGTTGCTGTTAACGGTAAATATAGATTCTATCTTCTCGAACTTGAAACTGGCGATTCGATATGGGAATCATTGACATATAATACCGAATCCAGGATAGCGCTTTCAGAGGATGCGACGATTCTCGCGGTTGCTTCATTGACCGGAGTGGTTCTCGTTTATGTCAGGAATCGGGTTGATGGCGGTTACAGCGAGTTATGGAGGTACAGATTCCAGGGCGCAAGTTCATCTTGGGTGTCGGCATGTGAAATTTCTCTCGATGGACGGACAATCGCAGCGGGTACACTCGATTTTTATGAAGATCATTATGCCGGTCGATTGGCGCTGTTTGAGACCTTTGAAAGCTCCATCCCACTGTGGATAAGCGCGCCTCTGGGCGATGAAATCTCCGATGTGGCTTTGAGTGACGATGGCAGCATTATCATCGCATCATCGTGGGGTGATCTGAATCACCAGACTCCCGATCTGGTCATACATGAACGCTATAACAATGAACCCTTCTATACATTAAGCACTTCCGGTTCGATGAGAACTGTCGGTATATCGGACGACGGCAGTATGGTTATCGTCGGCGGAAAACTTGTTCACAGTCGTCAGTTCGGACGAGGCGGGCGTGCCTCTGTCGTATCGGTCGATATTCCCGGCGGCTGGATTACAGGCAGAGTGATCGATCCGGATGATGAACCGTTGCCCGGTGTGACGATCTCCGCCAGTGACAATCCTTACACTGCGATAACAGATCAGGATGGTGAATATGAATTGCTGATTGAAGTTGATGAGAATCGTATGGTGGATGTAACCGCTCATTTAATCGGCTATATGGATGTTCAGATAGCTGATGTAGTGGTGCATGAAGGTGAAACCGTTTCAGATATAGACTTCAGACTGCAATTTGCCGATCCACCACCTGAGAACGTACGTGCCTCACAGGGAGAACGCAACCGGATAATTGTGAACTGGGATCGATACAACGGGGAGCGCAGACGGGATAAGGGATATGGGATAGGGGATGAGGGAGGAGGTTTTAAGTCAATATCGGTCAGAGCCGCTGTCGGTGAGAAACCTGTGTTCACCGGTCCAACTCCGTGGAAGGCTGTTTCCGCTGTCGATCCTCTGCGGTCGACAGCATTCCGTCACCCGCAGAGGGGTGACGGCGAACAACTGCACGCAACCGACGCACAGAATTTCAACATATACCGCTCGTTCCTGGAGGGTGGACCTTATGGCTTAATAGGATCTGTTGACGGGGAGGATACGCTCTATATCGATGAGACCGGATTATTTCCTGAACACAGGTATTACTACACGGTAACTGCTGATTTTGGCGGCAGCGAGAGCAATTATTCTGATGAGGCTGTCGGCTGGCTGGATGACAGTTTTCTGAATTGGGAAGCGGAGCTGGAGCCGATGGTGAATATACCGCAGATAGATGGTACTATTGACGATGGCGAGTGGGAGGATGCTGTCATCCTGGATATATCCGACATCTATGGGTATGACGGTCCTGATTCAGCGGGTTCGGTGGAGGTGCGTATCGGTTTTGACGACGACAGTAATCGACTGCTGCTGGGTTTCAGCTATTTTGTCGCAAACCAGTTACGAGAGGGGATGGGAGTGGGAGTTTACGTCGATGATGACGGCAGCGGCAGTTGGACTTCCGAAAGACCGGGGTCAGAGGGTAACTACTGGGGATACTGGCTGGAAAATGCGCCCGATTTACGATTCAGGTCTCTGACAGGACCTCCGTATAATTCCGATCCCTATTACAGTTTCGAAGATCCCGAACTGGCATTCAGCGATGACCGCGGGTATGTTGAGATTGAGATGGCGCTGCCGCTCGGTTTCCATGATGAACGAGAGATAGGACTGTATTATCCTGATTATACAATTGGTCTGGGATTGTTTGCCATGCAGCGTGATGAGAATGAGAATCCTCTGTTCAACGGCTGGTATCCACAGGATATGTTCTCGATTGTCTCTTTCCCGAGTCAGTATGCCAGGATACATATTCCCGCTGATCTAATTGTTCCTCCGGTTGAACCGACGGATGTCGTTCTTGAGCGCGACGAGGATAATCTGGTGTTATACTGGGCAGATCCTGAATTTGGTATCGATGGTGATGTAATTGAAGATCTGGCGGGTATTCATGTTTACCGAAATAGTGAATTGATTGGAATCGTCGCAACTGAAGTGGACAGCATTGTCGATGATGATGTTATCCCGGGAGGCTGGTATGAATACTCTCTAAGTGGATTTGTGCTCGATGGAGACGAACATTTCGAGGGTTTCGTCACTCGACCGACCGGTATGTACGCGGGTGAGGATCCCGATGTCGATGAGATCAGATATGATGACGATTCCATGGAACTCCTGTTTGTGGTTGCATTCCAGGGAGAGGACAACCGCTTTGCAGTCCGATTTGATCTTGAAGAATTCGATGATTGGATAGCCATCTACCAGATCGATTTCTATGCCGGTTCTACAGAACCTATCGAAGTATATATCGCGGAGGATGATGAAGGCGTACCAGGAGAGATAATCGGAGAACGATTCCTGACTCAACCTTATGAACAGAGAGAAATGCACAGCTTTCGTTTTCCCGGGATTGAACAACCGATTGTAGTTGAGGATCCCGACTGGTTTTATAGTTGCTGGGTTGTGCTCGATTACCTGCCGGACAGCCCGGGAGCGCCTGCTATCGGTGTTGACACTTCCCAGCCGAACTCGCTGCGTAACATGTATTACAGGGAAGAGACAGGATGGCAGTCGTTCGATCGCGGTCAACTGATGATCAGAACGTTTGTCGGTCAACCAGAGTCAAGAACCCCGGTTGAAAACGATAAAATGCCCAATGAATTCCGGGTTTACCAGAATTATCCCAATCCCTTTAACGGGTTCTGCGTAATTCCTGTCGATATAACCAATCGGTCGGATGTCAGGTATGAGTTATTTGATCTGCAGGGAAGATTGATCTCTGTCAGGAATTTCGGCATTTTGAGTCCCGGTGAGAGATTATTTGATTTGAGCGTTGATTTTCTCGGCACGGGAGTTTACTTTGTAAAGTTTACAAGCGGAAAAGATCAGGAGATGATTAAGATTCTGCTGGTCAGGTGAATTGTCGAGACTATTATAAAAAGCTGTTTAAAGATTCATCATCGCTATCGGGCAAAAACAGGACAGACGTCAACTCAGCGTCTGCAGTTCATGTATAAAAGAGCTGAACAATCCCGCAGCTGCGGGAACAAGTAGCTGGAGGAGTGAATGACTCGCGAAACACGACGCGGAACTCGTATTGTTATAACCCTGATGCATATAGTGATTCAGGTTTTAATGCTCTGGATAATAGTGCGCAGATATGGCGTAGCCAAAGGAGATCCGATGGTAGCCATACAGGGGATTTTAACTCATGCCGCCATAATGATCGGAGCGTTTTTCATATATTATTCGATTATCAAATTAATCACGCGACGAAATGTCTTGAATAATAAGAAAGCGTGAGAGAGTGAATAAACGTTTATTATAAACACCTTTACAACTATAAGGTGATTTGATATTAACCTGTTCTAATAATTACAGCATTTAACTAATGCGTATAGGTGATTTTGATTTTGCATGGATTATGAGTACGGCTTATATTATGACCGTTTGGAGAGCCATCAGGACTAACCTCGGAAACATGGTTCGACTGTCCGGATGACTGCAGTTGAACAGTAATGCCGGGGTGGTGAAATTGGTAGACGCAGCGGACTCAAAATCCG
>JABMRV010000179.1 GCA_013202285.1 bacterium
CCTGTTGACGGGTGACCCGACATCCCGGACTTGATCCGGGATCGCAAGTCGGGTTTCAAAATCATCAGAACGGACTGAAGTCCATCCTCAAAAGTGTCACCATCAATAAACCGACACATAAATCATTCAAACGACTCATCATCATTCGGAAAACCACCGCTCCTGATATCTTCACTCCACTTGGATACTGCATCCCTGACGTCTCGTGCCATTTCCAGGTAACGCCTGACAAACTTGAAGTTGAACTGATCGGCGAGCCCGAACAGGTCGTAATTGACCAGTATCTGACCGTCGCAGTCCGGTCCCGCGGCGATACCGATTGTCGGGATTTTCAATCGACTGGTGATATCAGCGGTAAGCCCGCGCGGTATCTTTTCGAGCACAATTGAGAACGCTCCCGCCTCCTGAATAGCCTCCGCATCGCGGATAATGCGTTCCGCCTGCTCGGATTTTCTCCCCTGGATTCTGTAACCGCCGTAGATGTTAACCATCTGGGGACGCATACCTATATGCCCCATAACCGGTATGCCGACCTCGACGAGCCTCCTGACTGTCTCGGCGATGTGTTCACCGCCCTCAAGCTTTACCGCTCCGGCGCCGCCTTCCTTCAGACACCTCCCGGCATTGACCAATGCCTGCTCTATCGAAGCCTGGAAACTCATGAATGGCATATCCGCCACTAACAGCGCTCGTTTGACGCCCCTGCTGCAGGCTCGCGTGTGGTATATCACATCGTCGATGGTAACGGGTATCGTATCGGCATGTCCCTGGATAACCATCCCTAACGAATCGCCGACCAGGATAATATCTATCCCCGCCTCGTCTTCGAGGCGCGCAAAGGTGGCATCATAGGCGGTCAGAGCGGCGATTTTTTCACCCCGCCGTTTCATCGCCATTATCATGGATGCGGTTATGGCATCTTTATTTGAAGACATGATAGTATATCCTGAATTTATAGCTATTTACTATATTGATTACTGTTGAAGATTCTGGAACCAAATCTCACCTTACAACTCAGCCTAATGAGACTGAACAGCATAAAATACTCCTAATGCTAATATAATACCCTGAAAAGCAAATGCAACTACATACTGTCTTATAGTATCACCCCTCCACCCAGCAACCGGTCACCTTTGTAAAACACCGCTGACTGCCCGGGAGTAACTGCTGAAACCGGTTGTGCCGTCCTGACGAGCAGACGATCCGATTCGATTTTCTCTACCCTTGCCCCGACGCCGGGATCACGGTAGCGTATCTTTACGATCAAGCCCTCAGGATTGTTGTAGAGTTCCGGGTCCAGGCAATTGACCGAGTCGATCTCGAATTCAGAGCGATACAATCCACTCTCACTGCCAACCGTGACAGTGTGAGTCCCCTGGTTTATCGCGGTGACATAGAGCTTGCTGCCACCGCCGAGTCCCAGCCCCTTACGCTGTCCGATGGTGTAGAGATGATAACCTGAATGGTGTCGCAGAACATCACCCGATTCATTTACCATATCACCACCGAGCAGCCCATTCTCAAGATCAGGATTTCTTCGACTGAGCCAGGTTCGGTAATCGTTACCGGGGATGAAACATACCTCCTGGCTTTCATTCTTGTCCGCAACATGCAGTTTAAGCCTGCTTGCAATCTCCCGCACATCAGGTTTTGTTTTATCCCCTAACGGAAACATCGTTATGAGCAGATGCTCCTTCGGTATCTGCCATAAAAAATACGACTGCTCCTTGTGAGGGTCAACCCCCCTGAGCAGTCGTACAGTTTTTTTTTCATCGATTTCAAGACGCGCATAATGACCGGTCGCCAACCGCTCCAACCCCAGAGATCGGGCATTCTCCCATAGTAATCCCCACTTGATATTTGCATTACAACCTACACATGGGTTGGGAGTCCGACCGGCGAAGTATTCCCTCTCAAAGCGATCCATCACCACACTGCTGAACTCATCCCGTACATCGAGCAGATGATGCGGTATCCCGATAATTTCACATACCCGCTTCGCATCCGCAGCATGATCGGGTATTACACCGGGTTTATCAGGATAATCATTATCAGCGGCATCCCACAGTTTCAAAGTAAAGCCGACAATGTCATAACCGGCTTGTGCCAGCAGAGCTGCAGTTGTTGACGAGTCAACCCCGCCACTCATCGCCACAGCGACGGAAGGTTTATTCATAACGGTTAACGGGTTGAATCAATAGAATATAAAAAGGAAAGTATTAGAAAAAACCGTATCAGGCTGACTGGATTTCTGTGTGAATCCCCGCCATCTCTCGCAGGCTTCTCACCTTGTTAATGATAACCGCGGCAGCCCTTTCGATGTCCTCTATGGTGTTCTCACGTCCAAGAGTCATCCTCAACGTTGAATGGGCTTCCTCATCCGAGAGACCTATACTGCTCAGGACATGCGAAGGATCCTTACTTCCCGATGAACATGCTGAACCGGAGGAGACGGCAATTCCTTCGAGATCGAGTGCCATCAACAGCGCTTCTCCCTCGACGCCGTGGAAGGTGAGATTCAGGTTGCCGGGCAGTCTCTTAGAGGGATGACCGTTCAATGAGACATTCTCCAGTTCATCGGTTATCCGCTGGTGAAGCAGTTGACGCAGTGCGATGAGCTTTTCAGCTTCGTTCTCCATCTCAGCCTTGCAGATCGCCGCCGCCTCACCGAGACCGACAATCCCCGGAAGATTCTCCGTACCGACCCGAATACCGGCTTCCTGATGCCCTCCGAAAGTCAACGGTTGAACTTCGATTCCATTACGCACATACAGCGCGCCAATCCCCTTCGGACCGTATATCTTGTGGCTTGAAACCGATGCCATATCGATATTCATAGCCCGGACATCGATTGTAACTTTCCCATAAGATTGAACAGCATCCGTATGGAAGGTTACACCTCGCTTGCAGCAGACAGCGCCGATAGCTCCGACATCGTTGACTGTTCCAATCTCGTTGTTGACATGCATAACGGAGACGAGAATAGTGCTGTCCTCGATAGCAGCGGATACCGCATCCGGTGTGATCTCACCATATCTGTTCGCGGCAACTCTGCTGACTTTGAACCCGCGATTCTCTAATTCAACAGCACTCTTCAGAACTGCAGGATGCTCGATTGAGCCGATAACGATGTGATCGCCATGGGCTCGATTTTTTAGTGAATAACCAATAAGCGCGAGGTTATCCGCTTCTGTTCCGCCGCTGGTGAAATGCAGCTCGTCAGGAGAACAATTAAGCAGTTCGGCAACCTGCATGCGAGCGTTTTCAAGAGCCTCCCTGGTCTCACGCCCGAAAGAATGGAAACTTGATGGATTACCGAATTTATCGAGTAGATATTCTCTTACAACTTCGGCGACCCTCGGATCGACCTGTGTAGTTGCGCTGTGATCGAAGTATATACGTTTCATGTAATTATCGTGCGAAAAGGATCGTCTCCCTCGCGTTTAATTGTTAATGTGTTACCGACTTGTTCAAGTCGAGATTCAAATCATATCCTTAGGGTGGCATGGGTTACTTGTTTGCCCATGTTTCATTCAATACCTACTTTAATCTACACCAATTCATCAAGAACATTTACCAGTCCCTTAAGCGCTCTACCACGATGGCTGACCCTGTTCTTATCCGCAGCAGTTGCCTCCGCGAAGGTCATGCCTAACTCTGGGGACCAAAACACCGGATCATAACCGAATCCGGATTTGCCCCGTTTCTCGTCGATAATAATACCCTCGCTCACGCCTTCCCACCAGCGTTCAATATCCGGACCAATCAAAGCCATGACGCATCTGAAGCGCGCGGTTCGTTCCGATTCGGGAACATCCTCGAGTTCCCTCAGAAGCAGATCGACGTTGTCCTCGTATGTTGCGTTCTCTCCGGCATACCTTGCGGAATGAATACCCGGTCTGCCGTTCAAACCATCGACTTCAAGCCCTGAATCGTCGGCAAGGGTTATCAGACGGGTATGCCGATAACCGTCTCGTGCTTTCAAAAGAGCGTTTTCAAGAAGCGTTTCGCCGTCTTCCACTGTTTCAGGATAGGGTGGAAAATCGTCCAATCCAGCGACATCCCATCCCGATCCCTCGAGTATCTGGCGAATTTCGCGCAATTTGTCCTTATTTTGCGTGGCAGCCAAAATTCGTCTGTGGTTCTCACTCAACCTTATAGACCGAGCGCCTTCTGCTCGTTGTCGCTCTTTTTAACTTTAACCATTCTTGTCTCATAGCGGACTGTACCCTTGGGAGTGGTTTTAGCCTCTATGACCTTGAAGTTTTCGGTCTCATCCTTCCCCTTCTTGGTTCGCAACATCTTTTCGGCGAATGATTTTCCTTTTGCCATTGTATTTTCCCTCTTTCAGGTTTTTGTCAAATTTGTATTCTGCAAACTGAAACTTCTACAGAATAAGTATTTTAATACATTTCTAACCATTTTGCAATAAAAAACCGCCGATCAACGGCGGTTGAAATACAGTTCGACCTTTTCATCCGGCTCAATCCTGTAAACTCATCCCAAAGATATCACAATAAACATCGGATTCATTCAACATGCAATAATCTTATCGACCGGAAACAGTTTGTGAATGCCGGTCAATTTCATACAAGCTCTCCGGAATCTCAATGCTGTCACGATCTATATCGGAGGAATCCTCCAATTCTCCATCGACCGTTTCATGCATGGCGACGGACGCTGTTTGATGATTGCCCGGATCGGTCATGTCCTCGGTTCCGGGCGTAAGGACGATTATCAACCCGACGGCAATACCGGTAGCTAATCCCGCACCCAGCGCAGCCCACCTCGGCAGTAACTTTCTTTCACGCTTGTATCCTCTGACGCCCGAATCGTCTAACTCGTTTATCCTGCTGTTAAGTCGATACTCGAAACTGGCAGACGGTTCAACACTGGGCAGG
Organism: bacterium; assembly: GCA_013202285.1. Lineage (GTDB taxonomy): Bacteria > Electryoneota > AABM5-125-24 > Hatepunaeales > Hatepunaeaceae > JABMRV01. The sequence goes on from JABMRV010000179.1 coordinate 4,902, forward strand.
GACGAAGTCAGATCTCTTAACCTGAAATGACTCAGTTCAAATGAGCTGCAGTGTGAACACTCCGCAACATGTTTGTTGAACTGCTCGTCTTCTTCAGACGGCAGTTTATCATTCTTCCAGGCTTCAAACTCTCTTTCAAATCGCTCGCAAGTTATCATTTCGCTCCTGTTTGTATGTTTTCTAACAGAGATCCTTCAGTTTCTTCTGCAGTTGTAACCGTGCACGGTTTATCCGTGATTTGACCGTTCCCAACGGGATTTTTAATATTGAACTGATCTCCTCGTAGGAAAGTTCCTGAAGATCGCGCAAAATTATAACTTCTCTGAAAACCAGTGGTATTTTTTGAATCTCCTCCTCGACCCTTCGAGCGATATTCCGCCGTTCATAGTCCCGTTCGGGATCAGCCGATTCGTCGGGGAGATCGAATGTCCTCTCCTCATTGCTGTCATCGCTGTATCCACCGCCGCTGCTGAGCGGAAACCAGCGCCGAATCTTCCTCCTGCGCAGTTCCGATCTTGCCAGATTTGCCGCTACAGTGTACAACCAGGTTGAGAAACGAGCAATTTCGCGATAACGATCACGATTCATCCAGAGCCGGATGAATGTCTCCTGTAGAAGGTCTTCCGATGTCGCTGCATTACCAATCATCCGGTAGATGAAATTGTACAGCGGCGCTTTGAAACGATCCACAATCTCATCAAAAGCGGTTCTACGCCCCGCCTGCAGCTCGCGGATCAGATCTTCGTCTGTTTTATTTCTCTTAAGATCGACCACCGATCAATTTGATCCACTTTTAACGGTTTGCGCCAGTTCCAGAACGAGCAGGCTGATCTCCTGTGCCGGTTGTCTCAAACCGCGCTTGATGTTCAGATCGGCTTCGAGAATACGCATGATGCCATCGGTCAGCGCCTTCTCGCTTATTCGACGCGCATAGTTAGTATATTTCTGAAAAACAAAATCGTGTAAACCAATCTTCTTCCTGGCGCTATCCATCTTCCTCTGTTTCTGGAACCATTTGATTAACCAAATACTATGAAACATGCGATATAAATCACCGATCATATGTGTGGGTTTAAAGTTCCAGTATTGCAGGTTATTCGCAGCCTTCTGCGCGGCGTTCAGGTCGCCGGTGCCAACGGCATCTGTCAGCGACCAGCGTTCAAACTCGAACGACATCTCGCCGAGTTCTTCAACATCTCTGGCGCTGATTATTTCCTCGTCACCAACCAACAGGGTCAACCGTTCGAGTTCGCCTGCCAGTTCCCGCATGCTGGGCCAATTAATGGATGTCAGTCTGCTAATTGCCTCAGAATCAAGCTGCTTGCCCCATTTGCCTGTATAATCCTTCATCCATCCGACAAGCTGGTTGGATCTCAGCTTTCTACAGTCAACCGGATCGATCTTTTTCAATACCTGATCGAAAAAACTCTTTCTCTTGTCAACCTTTCCGGTACATAGAATCAGACAACCATCCTCAGGCAGCGTTTTCAGGTAACTCAGGACAGCTTTAAGGTTTCTCCCTTTCAAGTCCTGAGCCTCTCGCACAACGTTTACACGTCGAGCGGTAAAAATAGGCAGCGCAGACAACGCTTCCGGCAGCCCCTCGGCATCCTGACCGTAGAAAATCATCAGGTTCAGAGTACGTTCATCCGGTTGCAGCGCTTTATCAATTATCGACTGCACACCGCTCATCGCTAAAAAATCCTCCTCACCGACAAAGAGATAAGCTGGACGGATCTTTCCGCTCTCTATCTCGCGCTTGAAGACGGAATAGTTCATTTACATGCCTGAGAGACAAACCAACGGGCTAACTCCCTCTGTTTCTCGTCGTCATCCATCCGTTCGGGATGCCACTGAACACCGATAGTGCAGCGGTCGTCAAAACATTGAACTGCTTCAACTACATTGTCATCTGCTCTGGATACAACCGTCAGCCCGTCGCCGGGATCCCTGACCGACTGGTGATGACTGCTGTTCACCCTTATCACATCGCCGTCAAATACCTCAGTGAGAAAAGATCTCCCTGTGAGTCGGGTGTTGTGGTAGGTTTCCGGTCCAAACTGAAGGTGCGTCTCGAGAGAACTCTTCGAAAGGGTATGCAGCAGCACTCCATCGACGGATGTGTAGATGTCCTGGTGAAGTGAACCGCTGAAGGCTATACCGAGAATCTGAATCCCCCTGCAGATTCCCATGATTGGAACCTGTCGCCTTCTCGCTTCATTGACCAGCTTGATCTCGGACCCATCCCGCCAGGTGTCAACACCCATGGAGTAACTGTTCGGTTCTCCGTAGAGGTCGGGTTCAATATCAACGCCGCCGGTGATCAGAACGCCGTCGAGAGAGTCAATTATCCGACCTATGGTCTCATCATCCTCAACCACAGGCAGGATAACCGGTGATCCTCCGGCAGATTCAATAAATCCGATATAGGAATGCTGAATATAATGAAGTGCAACCCCTTTCGAGAAGCTGCGATTTCTATCGTCCGGGGGACTGATGTTGGCTGTAATGCCGATGACTGGTTTCATAATCTATTTATTAAAACGGATTATATTTGTTATTCTTTGGTGGGGCAGGCATCCCTGCCTGCCAGCTAAATCCTTGTTTTTCCGTCAGACGAGGGCGTCTGACGGCAGGTGCCCCAGTTTGCTTGTCAAACCGGATCTCAGTAAGAAAAAAATCATCAGCTATAAATTATCTCCCCCCGGCTGATTGTCATCTCCACTTTCGCCTTCGACCAATCCTGAAGATCATCCGAAACAGCGGAAAGAATCGTCAGATCGGCACTCAAATCCCGCTCTATTGCTCCCCGGTGCTCACTGAGACCGGCAGCATAAGCCCAGCCATAAGTCGCCGCCCTGACTGCAAGATAGGGTGGGAGCCCCTCGCCTATGTCGAAGTATTCGTGAGGCTGCTCACCGAACTTGCTGCGATTAATAGCTGCATGGATATTCAAACATGGATCAGCGGATGCCACGGGCCAATCGCTGCCGATTGCCACTGGCACTCCGGCTTCAAAAAGCGATCTCCATACAGATGTTCGACGGCAGCGCTGACGTCCGATCCTCTCCGGCAGCCAATGCTGATCATCGACCAGGTGAACCGGTTGAACCGACGCCACCGCTTTACTCTCAACCACCAGCCTTATCCCGTCTTCAGGCAGGATTTGAAGGTGTTCGATACGGTGAGGTGTGCTTCCTTGCTTCGGTATCTGTTTCAATATTCGGCAGATCTGCTCGACAGACCTGTCGCCGATGGCATGTATAGCAAGCTTCCAGCCTGCTTTAACTGCAGATTGAAGAGCCTCGAGAAGTTGATTGTCGGTATAAAACAGAACTCCAGATTTATCCGGAGCATTGCTGTATGGTTCCTGCATCGACGCAGTAAATGATCCCAGAGCGCCGTCGAGAAATACCTTCAAAGTGTTAATGTAGAAACGATTACCGTTATCCGGAGGTGATGAACTCCCATCCCAATTGTCAATCCGAAGCCATGCATCCACATCGATCTTCAATCTGTTCTCTGCATCGAGCTTACGATAGACCGGCTCGACATCTCGGTCCAGAACCTCGCTGACAGCAGTAAGACCGAGGGATACCAGGTAATCCTGAGCAGCAAGAATGGAACGCTCGATATCCTCCTCAGTCGATGGTGATGACAGATCGTGAATCATATCCGCTGCCGACTCCTTCAGAACACCGGTCGGTATGCCCTCAGCATCCCGCACTATCACACCGCCGGGTGGATCTGGCGTGTCAGCATTGATTCCTGCTCTCGCAAGAGCGGTTGTACTGCAGCAGAGGCTGTGGAGATCTCTGGTGTAAACAACAACCATCCTGGCGGGGAAAATTTTCTCAAGGGTCGATGCATCTAATTCCGCACGCCACATCTCCCAGTTGAATGCCTCCACCCACTGTTTTCGGGAAGCATTATCGGAGTCACAGAGCACGGTAAGTTCCCTGATGATCTCCTCTTTGTTCCTGCCATCAAGATCAAGAATCTGAAGCGAACGCCCACCGACCGACATGTGCAGATGAGCATCGCATAAACCCGGAAGAACCAGCATCCCTTTCAGGTCGATCTCACGAGCATCGTTACAGATGTTTCTTACTGTTTCTGTTTCGCCGACCGCGGCGATTCGCCCATCCATAAGCAACAGTGAATCGCTCCATGATGGTTCGTTCCATCCTGAGCCTCCGAATATCTTAGCGTCCGTTAAAAGAAGATTCTCCACCATGCTCCGGAAAATTAAAGAGTCCTACACAGGCTCTGAAACACAGTAGACAGGGACATCTATTCTGTTACTGCAGTGGGTACAAATGATGGAGATGAAATAGTGTTCGTCGACCATAATGTTCTAAAACCTAATCAGTTGACGCCAAACACCTGGAGTAAGGCTTGTAAATCCAAAATCACATCTGAGTGAGTTTGACCTTTTTTCCTTAGAACAACATATGCTGAAATATATTCAGAATATTTTTGGTTCTGTAAAGGAGTGGAATATAGCTGATTCATCCCCTCCATAATGTTTAGCAGGTTTTCTTTGATTCCTTCCTTTTTAAGGAGGTTTTGTGCTGTAACGGTCATATCACAGATTTCCTGTTTGCTTTCAACAAAGGTATTTGAAAGCTGGTGTATTAAACTCCGAAATCTTGCTACTGTAATATGATCCTTCGGAATCTGATATCCTGCATCAATCGAGGCAAGTTTATACTCGTTAGAAAATTCTTGCATTTCCGATCTTGGTGGGCGGGCTTTAGCCCTCCCCAATGATCCTTTTGGACCCTTCGGTTCTTCACAGCCTAAAAGAAGGACACAGACGATTAGAAAAGTGATAGCGGACTTCATTCATTGCTCCAATCTTAAGTTGATTTGAAAGTCTTCTACACGAGTTCAAATGCGGCTCGACATTCCTGATTAGATCTGGGACAAAAACCAATAAGCTCTGATTTCAAATGGATTCGGAGTCGACAGACTGTCCGAGAATGAATTTCTGCCCGCCGTCAGACGCCCTCGTCTGACGGAAAAACAATAACTTAACTGGCAGACGGGGCGTCTGCCAGCGGGAACTTGGTATTCTCAGACACACTATCGCGCTGGAATAACGAGATGATTATACGCTATTATTTATAACGCTCGATATAATTTACATCGGGCGGGTGTGAAAACCCGTCGATTATTGCAGCGCCTTATCGAGCGTATTCAATCGATCTGAATTCCCTGATAACAGTCACCTTGATCTGACCCGGATATTCCAGCTCATCCTGCACCTTTTCAGCGATGTCATGGGCAAGTTGCTCAGCCTGGGCGTCAGTCACCGTGTTATGCTCCACAATGACACGAATCTCACGTCCGGCTTGCAGAGCGAAAGTCTTGGATACACCTTTGAACTGGTTGGCAATATCTTCGAGTTTCTCGAGTCGCTTGATGTAGCCCTCAAGGCTGTCTCGACGTGCGCCGGGTCTGGCGCCGGAAATCGCATCGGCAGCCTGGACAAGGCAGGAAATCAGGGAAGTGGATTCTACATCGTCGTGGTGAGAGGCAATCGCATTCAGGACAACCTTGGACTCCTTATATCGGCGGGCAAGCTCAACACCCAATTCAGTATGAGTTCCCTCATGGTTGCGGTCGATGGCTTTACCTATATCGTGCAGGAGACCAGCGCGGGCGGTTAGCTTGGCGTCAAGTCCCAGTTGTACCGCCATCAGTGCGGCGAGCCGGGAAACTTCGAGAGAGTGCTGCAGAACATTCTGTCCGTAACTCGTGCGATAATGCAATTTTCCGATGTTGCGAATCAGTTCGTGATGAAGACCGTCGACGCTGGCTTCCATCGCTGCTTCCTCGCCAAACTGTATTACCCGTTCTTCGAGTTCCTTTTCCGATTTCTTGACCACCTCTTCGATGCGCGCCGGGTGTATTCTACCATCAGTGATAAGCGTTTCGAGTGCCAGACGGGCAACCTCGCGCCGGAAGGGATCGAAACCGGAGAGAGTAACCGCTTCCGGTGTGTCATCGATGATTACCTCAACACCGGTTTCCGATTCGAATGCGCGGATGTTTCTTCCTTCCCTGCCGATTATCCGTCCCTTGATCTCATCATTGGGGATATTTACAACCGAAACGGTCGTCTCGGCGGAATGATCTGCGGCGGATCGCTGAATAGCCTGAACGATAAGCTCCTTTGCTTCGCGATTTGCCTGGAAACGTGCGCGGTCGCGCACCTCCTTGATCAGATCGGCAGACTCCTGCTTGGCGCGGTCAAGCAGTTCCTCGCGCAGCCTGCGCAGAGCTTCCTCGCGGTTCATCTTGGCAATATCTTCAAGCTGACTCGCTATCTTCTCCTGCTCCTTATTGAGCCTGATCTTCTCGGCTTCCTGCTTTTGCGAAATTTTACCAAGATCGCTATCCTGCTGTTTCAAAGAACGTTCCTTGCGATCGAGATCATCGCTTTTCTCGCTCAGTGAACGTTCTTGACCGCGCAATTCACGTTCAAGCTGGTTCAGTTCCGCGCGTTTCTCCTCGAAGTCGTTTTCAAGCTGAGTTTTAAGCCGCAGATGTTCCTCACGGATATCATGCAGCCTCTCTTTCTTCAGGTTGTCAGCCGATCTGTGTGCTTCTTCGAGAACGGTTTTTACCTGCTCGTCAGCCGATACTTTTCGCAAGCGATCAATTCTATCCTTGACAAACCAGCCGACTATGAAGAACAGGACGCCGGAGAGCACAAAACCGATTAAATATATTATATGTATTGTTTGCATAATTAATTACAAAAAAAGACCCACCCCTGCCGTTCCATTAAGAACCGATTTGTTCACGGTGGGTACTGCCCTAAACGTTTTTCGCTTCCACTGTCCTTCCATCTCTGGTGGATCACATCCCGAAGTTTCAGGACGTGATGCGGCCGGCAATCGACGCCAAGAGACAAGCTCCCTCGGTTCTTATCTGTTGGTTCTTATTTGGAACAAGCAACAAGGGCGGGTCATAGAATCTTCGAATCTATTTGCCCCGTAGTTAATAACGGTTAAACCTCGTTCATCCCCCGGTTAAGGTAATCGGAAATTTCACGCGCCTTGCTCTCGAATTCGCTTAAAAGTTGATCCTTCTCCTGCTGAAGGGCAAAAAACTCGTCGGCGATATTCAAGGCAGCCAGGATAGCCAGACGAGCAGGTGAACTGATAGAAGTCTGCTCCTCTATCTGAACCATCCTTTCATCTACGTAACGCGCTACTTTTCTGATATATTCTTCATTGCCGCGACCGCGAATGGGATATTCCTGACCATAAATGGTCACTTTCACAGCACGATCCGTATTATCCCCGTCAGCCTTCGGCATGATTGTTTCTTTGGATTTCAAGAGGTTTAAAGCCTGCTAATCAGACTATGGGACTGCTATTCCACCCTTGAGGGTTATTAAAATCCTTCAAGCTTTGCCAGTAGATCGTCAACCTTGGACTTGATTCGATCCTCTTTCTCTGCGTCGCGTGTGTTCAAGCGAGCTTCCTCAAGCTCCTTTCGAGCTGAAGTGTTAGCGCGTTTAAGTTCCTCGATCTCGGCTTCAAGCCGCCCGACTCTCTCAGCCAGTTCGTCACGTTCGCTCTTTGCTACGCGATAAAGATCCAGGAACCTGGTAACCTTTCGTTCCAGTTCATCGAAGCTCTGAAGTTCCATTGTACGAGCCCTGACACCTAATTTTAGATTTATGACCGCAGAACTGCGCCGACCTCAGCAGCCGCTCCATCAATCATCTGTTTCACCCAGCGATCGACTTCAGTATCGGATAAAGTCCGTTCAGTACTGCGAAAAGTTAGATGATAAGCGAGCGATTTCTTACCTGCAGGAATACCTTTACCGCTGAACAGATCGAACAGCTCCAGGGTTTCGAGCTGCTTTCCGCCGTGCTTTCGTAGTATCTCTTCAAGTCGCTCTGCATGTAATTCGGCATCGACCTGAAATGCAAGGTCGCGCCTCGCACTCGGGTAACGCGGTAGAGGTCTGTATTGCGGTACTGCACCCGCCACTTTCAAAAGTATATCGCCGTCAAATTCGAAAAACCAGACTGGAATATCCACCCCGAAAGTTTCGCAGACGGCAGGATCAAGGAGCCCGAACTGTCCGGTTCGTAGCTCCCGGTCTTCCATATCAACAAATATCCCGCATCCGTCTGAAAGACCAGCTATATCATAAGGATTAAATAGCGGCTTGTCAAGTGAAATCTTATTCAGGAAAAGTTCGATCAAGCCCTTTAGGTCGAAAAAGCCCAGTTCACGCGTATTGTCAATCCATGATTCGGGACGTATATTTCCCGTCAATAAGCCTGCCAGACGCCATCCTTCACCGACTGTACCGCCATCCATCCGGAAGCTCTTACCCCATTCAAATATCCGGATATTCTGCTGTCCGGCGCTGAGATTTCTGACAGCAGCCCGCAGCAACGACGGTCCCAGCCCGATCCGCAGGTGCGACAGGTCCTCACTGAGAGGATTCAGCAGTTTTACCGGTTTTTCCTGATACGGATACCTTTCAGCATCCGTCTGAGGAACCAGCGACGGGCTGATGATCTCGCGGAAACCGAGTTCCACCAGCGCCTGCTTGAACCTTGATACCAAACGGCGCGGTCGTTCTTTGGCTTCATCGAACAACAGCGGTACACCTGACGACGCAGCCGGGATTACACGGTCATATCCGTGCAGTCTGGCAATCTCCTCCACAAGGTCGATCTCTCTATCAAGGTCATGGCGCCAGGAGGGTGGTGTTACTTCATGAATTTGGAATGATACATTACAACCTATTTTTTCCAAAACCTTGCTAATATCACTCTCAGGCATGCCTGATTCTTGAAGCTTATTAAACAACTTCCAAATGTCACCAAAGCTGTCAAAGGGGTCTCCTTTGATGAAATCCACGCCCGATTTTACTTTCTCATTCCATCGCACCTGGAGCATAGGCAAGGACGTTATACCATCCATATCCATTTCGAGAAGTCCCTTAATCAGCTTTTCGAAATCCTCCCGCCATAATGAATGCTCGGTCTTAAAAGTTTCGCATGTCTTAACTTTGCAACCTAATCGTTCCAGAAAAACAGCAATATCTCTGGAGTGAATATTCGTTGCCAGCAGCTTGTTAACGCGCTCAGTTCTAAGTTTTACAGGTTTGGATTGCCATTGTTTCGGGTAGTTATCAACCACACCCTTGAGCACTCTACCGCCGGCATATTCATGGACCAGGTAAGCCGCCCGATCTACTGCATACAGGGTCATCTCAGGATCAACCCCGCGCTCGAACCGATACGAAGATTCCGAACTGATTCCGCGGTCGCGCGAGGTGATGCGGATACCCACCGGCTCGAAATAAGCGCATTCGAGCAGCACGTCTTCAGTGTCGTCCATGATCTCGCTATTAAGACCTCCCATGACGCCTGCCAGCGCAATGCCCTTCTCGGAATCGGCAATCAGAAGATCGCTCTTTTGGAGCTTATGCTCGTCATCATCGAGGGTGATGAATTTCTCGCCATCTTCGGCTGTTCGCACGATTATTTTCTGCTCGGCAATAAAATGATAATCAAACGCATGCAGCGGATGCCCTAATTCGAGCAGCACATAATTGGTCACGTCCACGATATTCGAAATCGGTCTGACGCCCAGATTGCGCAGACGATCCTGCATCCACAATGGCGAGGGTGCAACCTTCACTCCCTCGACTATCCTGACTGAGTACCGAGGGCATTTATCCGGAGCTTCGATCTCAATCGTTATCTTCACTTCAGCCGGTTCGCTATCCTCTTGAAGCTCAAACGATGGCATCTTCAGTTCAAGTCCTGTTGCCGCGGAGATCTCTCTTGCCATCCCCAGGTGTGAGAGGCAGTCGGGGCGATTGATGGTCACTTCGACGTCGAATATCCAGTCCTGTTTGCCGACATAGTCGGTCAGCGGCGCACCGATCTTAAAGAAAGACTCCCCCTCTCCCCCCCTACTATTGTAAGGGTGGACTAAGGGGGGGGTACCTTCGATTGGAGTGAAATCAAGAGGGGAATACTCCAAAACCATAATCCCCGCTGCTTCCTCTGATATACCCAGTTCCTTTTCACTGCAGATCATACCGGTTGAGACGACACCGCGCAGTTTACGCTTTTCAATCTTGAAGCCACCTGCCAGTTCTGCTCCGACCAGAGCGACAGGCACGATCTGTCCTTCGGCAACATTTGGAGCGCCGCAGACAATTCCGAGCGGCTCGCCGGTTCCGACATCGACTTCGCAGTAACTGAGGTGATCTGTTTTCGGCACGGGTTTACAGGTCAGTACTTTGCCGACGACCACATCCCTGCAGGTCAGTCCAACCTCATCGATCCCTTCCACGTTAAGACCGATATTGGTCATCAGTTCGGCTAACTTCTCAGGCAAGTGATCGAAGTCAACGAATTCTTTCAGCCAGTTGTAGGATGCTTTCATGTGTCTTCATTTTTTACTATGGTGAAATATAAAGAAATAAGACGATCCTTATTTTCTTTGAAATATGACCATTTTGCAAATATCATATAATTGTATTTAATGATACTATGTTTTGAGCGATAAATCAGGTAGTTAGTCAATATGAATAGAAGTGCATATATTGATATTATTGTTATGTTTTTTAAACTTAGCAAACTCGTTGTATTTCGAGTAGAGTAGAATATTATCAATGGTGATGATGATATGAGCGCTATGATATGATAAATTAGTTTTTCTTCAAGATTCGTAGTGTATGACGTTATTAATTTTTGAGGGGTTATTTTACCATATATTGCTTTCACTTCATCGTTAACTAATTTCGTTATTGTGGTATTCTTAATAACTCTCAATAAAAACTCCCAACCGTATTGAAAGTCGGGTTCCCAACAATGAAAAACAGCTATAAAAGAGCCAATAAGCTGAGCTGCTTTCATATACGCTGTATATACCGATATGGATATTAGGACAAATAGTATTGATATTGTTGCTGCTCCCGCGGCAATTACTAACGGATAGTCAAAGTTATTATCGAATATCCTTGTAACTGAATATCCCGTCAGCACTAAAACGACTAGAGTCGCAAGATAGTATAAAGTCTTGCTATATTTCAAATCCATTTCTATTTCGTTCCTTAGCGAAACATATTCAGCCAGTGCTGCTTCCTTGGTTCTATCCGCCACAATAACTCCTAAAACTGCTCCAAAAACCTCAAATCACTCTCAAACAACTACTGGAACATTCTCCAACATCACTTTGGGTAAATCACCATTGCCCAGGATTCTCTTAGCATCCAGTATTTCAACTCCCACAAGAACTTCACCCGGTCCTATGTTCAGAGCCATCTCGTTGTTCAGTCGCACTGTACGACATTCGTACTGACCGTCCAGGAGACGAATGTACAGGGCATCTACTTCTGAATCATAGCTGATTTTCATTTTCGTTCGTACCTTGTTCAAATAAGGTGGCGGACAGGAATGTCCACCCTCCCCATTAAAAAGCCTCAAAACTGCTCCAAAAACCTCAGATCGTTCTCATAGAACAAGCGTATATCATCCACGCCGTACTTCAGCATGGCGATCCTCTCGATACCCAGCCCAAATGCCCAGCCGGAGTATATTTCCGGGTCGATGCCGACGCCTTCGAGAACGTTCGGATCGACCATCCCCGAGCCGCCCATCTCCATCCAGCCGGTTTTCTTGCACACCCGGCAGCCTTCCCCCCGACAGAATACGCAGGTCACATCGACCTCCGCCGATGGCTCCGTGAAGGGAAAGAAATGCGGGCGGAAGCGGGTGTCGATGTCAGCGCCGAATATCGCCCGGTAAAACGCCAGCACCGTTCCTTTCAGATCGGCGAACGTCACACCCTTGTCAACGTAAAGCCCTTCAACCTGCATGAAGCATGGTGAATGAGAAGCATCCGGCTTGTCCTTGCGATATGTACGCCCGGGAACAATGATCCTGATCGGCGGCTTCTGACGCTCCATCGTCCTGATCTGAACAGGTGAGGTCTCTGTGCGCAGCACATAACTCATCGGTTCTTCACCGGGCAGGTCGAGGTAGAATGTGTCGGTCAGATCACGCGCAGGATGCCAGTGCGGCGTGTTGAGAGCGTCGAAATTGTAATAGATCGTCTCAGCCTCCGGTCCGGTCTCGACCACGAAACCCATTCCGCGAAAGATATCGATTATCTCATCCATAATCAGCGTCAACGGATGAAGTCCTCCGCTGAAGACCTTGCGACCGGGGAGGGTGAGATCTACTTTAACTATGTGCTGCTCTTTTTGATATTTTTCTTGAAGTTCTTCGATTGCAGAGGTCGCAAATTTCTTGAATTCAGCGAATCCACGACCAAAATACCTCCGGTGATCGGGGTCTTCTAAAAGTCTGAAAGTAGAGGAAGCTTTTGAAAGCAGACCTTTACGACCAAGATATTTTATCCTAAGTTGTTCGACATCCTCAGCACAATTTACTTCTTTAATAGCTTTTTTGAGCAAATCTGTTAGATGTTCGAAATAACGCATGTCTATCATATTCCAAGCACCTCCGCTGGTGTTTTCCTCCCGCGTTCAGTACGGTCGAAGTCCTTATCGAGACTTATAATTATCAAATCATGCTTTTCCGCTGAAACGTACTGGTAAGCATCATCGAAGTCCAATCTGTACCGTCGTACAGCGGAAACAATGCGAGGAAAATCGTCTAATTCTAATTGTATTATTTGAATTATTCCTGATGATTGAATATCATTAATCAATGAGGATAACAGATGATGTAACTCCTCCCTGATTAAGATAACGCATATGGAATGAAGAGCAAAATCTGTCAGATAAAGATTTCTAAGTCTCATATTATTAAGAAGTTCTTTTATCTGATCAGCATTTTCTTCTTCAAGAAGGAGGGCAAGGAGTATATTTGTATCAAGTAGATACACTTTCATCCCTCCATTCGAGTGATTTATGTTGAAGTTCTACTGACGAGTATTTATCTCTTAAATGTTTTAATCCCCCTCGCCAGTCTAACTTCATCATTCGTTTTTCTTTTTTGCCTCTCTTTTTAACTAAAGATTCCATAAACTCCTCCACCTTCTGCTGCAACTCAGGCGGCAATGCTTTGACCTTTTCTTCGAGTGTTAACATCTTGAACCTCTCTTATCCTGTCAACTTTACCTGTATAACACAAAACGGGCGGAGACCGCCCGTTTGTGTGACAATAACAATTTGCTGACCGAGATTTACTGCAGGGCGGTGCGGGCTTTCTCAGCCAGCGCCTTAAACGATCCCGGATCTCTGACTGCCAGATCAGCAAGCATCTTGCGGTCTATCTCCACCTTCGACAGCGATAAGCCGTGCATAAACTTCGAATAACTCAGACCGTGTTCATGGCAGGCTGCATTTATACGCATTATCCAGAGACGACGAAAATCACCGGGACGTTTGCGCCGGTGAGCATAACTGTACATCCCGGCACGGTTGACAGCATCCCTGGCAGTCCTCAGCAGCCTACTGCGACCACCGTAATACCCGCGTGCCAGTTGGCGGATTTTCTTGCGTCGCCTATGCGATGCGACTCTATTTCTTACTCGCGACATTCTATCTCCTTAACCCTGTATCAGACGTTGAACTCTCTTGGCATCCACCGAGTCGACATGTCCGGCTTGACGTAAGTGTCGTTTTCTGTCCGGCGATTTACTTGTAAATTTGTGGCTCGCAAATGCATGTCCACGCTTAACTTTTCCCGTGGCAGTCATCTTGAATCTCTTCTTCGCCGCCCGGTTTGATTTCATCTTTGGCATTTATAAATTTCCTCTTTTGCAATCTTTGATTGCATTTTTACTTCTTCCTGACGAGCATCATCGAGAGGTTGTTTCTACCTTCCATTCTCGTGCCGCCGTCTATTTTCGCAAGATCGGACAGCTCCTCTGCCATGCGTGTCAGTACCTGCTCAGCGAGATCCTTGCGTGTAACCATGCGACCACGCATCAACACCATCACCTTGACGCGATGTCCGCTCTCAAGAAAACGTCGTCCCGCGGCTATTTTAACGTTAAAATCATGATCGTCGATGTTGGGGCTGAGCTGTACCCTTTTCAGCTGCACGTTATGCTGTTTCTTGCGAGCGTCCTTCTGTTTCTTCGTCTGCTCATAACGGTACTTTCCGTAATCGATTATCTTGCATACTGGCGGTGTTGCCTTCGGAGCGATCTCTACAAGATCAAGTCCTTCCTCATTGGCTAAATCGAGCGCTTTCCGAATTTCAACAATTCCGATCTGCTTACTATCAGCTCCGATCAATCTGACTTTTGGAGCCGCGATCTCATCGTTTACACGTGGAGCTTTCTCCCGTTCACGATTCTTGAAACCGCGAAAATGAGGACTATTTATAGCTCCCCCTCACGCACTTGAACCTGCGTAAAAGAATATCAATCTGAATAATTGCACGCTATATAAATATCTATTTACTGCACTTATTAATAACAGTAGATCAGAATTCCAGACTACTGAACAATCTCCCGCTTCATCCGTTCCAGCAATTCTTCGACACTGACAACACCGAGATCCCCCTCCCCGCGACGCCTGAGAGAAACCTGATCCTTCTCGGCTTCCCGTGCGCCGATAATAAGCATGTAAGGTATCTTTGCCAGTTCGCTGTCCCTGATCTTGCGCCCGATCTTTTCAGAACGGGAATCGATCCGGCAGCGAATACCCTCAGAGAGTAACCGTGTTTGAACTTTCTCCGATGCCTCTATCTCACTATCGGTTATCGGCAATATAAGAGCCTGCTCCGGAGCAAGCCAGAGCGGAAAATCTCCGGCGTAATGCTCTATCAGAATTCCAGTAAACCGCTCCAGTGCGCCAAGTATCGTTCTGTGCAGCATTACAGGCTTGTGAGCTTGATTATCCGCACCGATGTATTCCAGATTAAAACGCTCGGGGAAATTGAAATCAAGCTGTATCGTGCTGCACTGCCAGGTTCTTCCCAGTGCGTCAACAACATGAAAATCAATCTTCGGTCCGTAGAATGCTCCCTCGCCTGCGTTTACTTCGTAATCATACCCTCCAGCTTCAAGCGAATTCTTAAGAGCATCTTCAGCCCTGTCCCAAACCTCATCCGAACCAATGCGATCCTTTGGACGAGTTGACAATTCCATCGAAATATCTGTCAGACCAAAATGTCCGAACACTTCAAAGACCAGTTTGATCATCGCAACAACTTCATCAACGATCTGATCCTGCGTACAAAATATATGTGCATCATCCTGAGTGATATGTCTCACTCTGAATAACCCGTGCAAAGTCCCTGATTTTTCATAGCGATGTACGATACCCATCTCCGCCCAGCGCATGGGTAAGTCACGATAGCTCGTTTGCTTCTGCTTGTACATCAGCACCGCACCCGGACAGTTCATGGGTTTCACAGCATAATCACGA
>JABMRV010000180.1 GCA_013202285.1 bacterium
GTCAGGCTGTGATGCAAGCCGTAGTCCTTCAGCTCGCGCTTGATCTGCTCGTCGGTTAAGTCAAACCGGAGCTGATGACGATAGCCCGCTTCCCGTTTCTTCTTCCAGGCGGATGACATGATCGAATACCGCCCTTCCGGATTATAGCCCGGTATCCTGGTGACATCCTCAATCCCTATCCGATCAGACCAATACTGCCGGAGAGCTTTCACACGCTCGGCTGGGGAAGCCTTGCCGGTGTCCAGATTCCGCAACAGCTTTTTCCAGGCAGGCGTGGCGTCATCCTTCAGGATGTATGCCGACTTCATCAAATACAAAATCTCAGCTTCATCCGGCGATGCGAAGGATGCTTCGATTCCCAGTCGCTCCAGCTTGGACAACAGACGGTCGGCGGTCTCCGGGGTGCATTCCGCCGTGAGTCTTAACTCGAGTTGCCCCTGATGCGCATAATAATTCTCTTTTATCCATGGTCGATATATCCCCTCAACACCATCAGCGAGGTCGATCCGATACTCAAGCCCGCGAGATGTGAAGTTCTGGTGATACTTACCGAATTCGATATCCTCCTTCACGACCCTGATCTGACCCTTCTGAACCTGCTTCTGATCCCCGTAAAGCATCGTCCGCTTGACCGCTGGGATCTTATCGCCGGAGGGCTTGACCACCGGCTCCTGCTTCAGGAATCGGTCGAAGGCGCCTATCTTCTTCCGACCTCCTGCAGCAACTGAAGCGTCGATTTCATCCAGCATCTTCAGATAGGCGCGCGCCATGGCTTTCAAATCGGAGTCTCTGCTTTTAGACAGCTTGAGGAGAGTAGTGCGGTGGTTTAGTACCTGACTGATCTTCTGATTGTTGAAGTTGAAATCCCCCTGTTTGATATGATGGTTGATCGACTTGACAGCTGTCAGGATGTCGTCGTAAAACAGATCGTCCGCCAGAGCGCTCCCCGCCGCCTGACCGAGGGTGTCGTCGGCGCTTGTCGCCAAAGTTGACAACAGCTTGCGTTCAGCTTCGGGGCGAATCTTCATCCGTATTACGGTGCGGATCTTCCCCTTGACCTTCTCAGTGTAGAGCAGGACGTTCTGATCCTCGATGTCGTCGATGTCCACAGGGAGTGACTTCCCCTGCCAGCCGGACTCACGCGCATCATCTATCAGGGCTTCCGCCTCCTCTGGAATATGCTTCCACTTCCTGGCGGCTTTATCAGCCGGCAATTCCTTTATGTCCAAGTCGAAGTGGAACACCACCTTGCGGTCACCGGTGCGCTGCCGAAGAAGCCTGGTGTAAAACTCCTCGAAGTCATTCCGGATATTATTCTTACGAGCCAGAGCGGTCTCGTAGAATTGTTTCAGCTTCAGTGGCTGCCCACGAAAGCGGCGTTTTGCATAAGGTTTCAGGAGCTCGGTGTAAGCCTCGTCGGTGATCGTTTCGACGCGACGGATGTACCGATACGTCGCCTGCAGGTCGAGGTCGATAGTTCCGTCCCGCCAGGCGCGCATTACCGCGTTGTAGAACGGCTCCTTCTCACCCCAGCCATGATTGGGGTGATATGTGATAGACAACTTGTCATCGCCCAAATACTTGAATAACTGCGATTTGTCTAAGCCTCTAATGTGTCCATTTTTCAACCGGAGGAACTGCTTTCCATGCGCGTCGTGATTGGAAATCAGCCAGTCGATCACATGCTCCCGCTGCAGTTGTTCAAGCTCAGCGGCGGATAGTTTCTCGACGACCGTGTCTCGGAAATCGAATTCCTTCTTCAGATCGGTGCGCCACTTCTGGATAGAGCCTTTTAAGCGACCGCGCTCAGGTACATCCAGCTCGATGTAGCGAACCTCGATGGCGTCGGGATCGATCAATCTGCCAATCCGGTAAGCCACATCGTCGCCATATCCCCGAAACTCCTCAGCCGGCTTGAATAGCCATTTATCACCACGCTTATCCAGAAAGAAATATTTAGTGTGAGTGCCCTCGATGTCGGCACGACCTTGGAATTTGAACAGTTCCGACTCTAAGAACTTCTGCCAGGCGTCGTCCGCTGCAGTGAGTTCATTCGGCATGGCAGGTTTCGGTGTCGGCGTGGTGATTTTCGAAGGTGGTTGTTTAGGCTTGACCTTGCCCTTCTTACCGCCATGTTTTTCAGCCCACTTCGCCCACTTGGCTTCAATCCCCGCCTTGACCGCTTCAATTTTACCCTTGTCGGTGGATGTCATAAGGACGATCAGCTCGTCCTTCGATGCCCATTGGTAGTGTTTCAGCTTGGCAGCCTTGGCTATCTGCTTCAACTCCCCGGCGCTCAGGGCTTTGACCGATTGAACGAAGCTCTCCCCGGCGAATTCCACCTGTCCCTTCAGAGCTGTCCACTCGGCTTCAGGAAGCAGCTTCTTGGCATCGGAAAGCGCTTGTGACATCTCATCCAGCTTGGTCAGCGCCTGCTGGAAGTTCTGAGGTTTCAAAGCGGGCAATTCGGAAAGCCCCGAAGCAATCTTCTCCTTGACCGCCTCGATCTGCTGCTGTACCAACTGCTGGGTGAGCTCTTCTTTAGCTTCCTTTTCCACCTGCTGCTTTAGCAGAGCGATAAGCTCTTCCTTCGAGCGCAGCGCCCCGATCTTGTGTTTCTTGATCAGCGCCTTGAGCTGGGTTCCCTTCAACGATTCCAGATCGACGTCCGGTTCTAACGGTTTCAGCAGCTTGATAAAATCCTTCTTGGTGCGGGCGACGGAGATGCTGTTGGCTTGGGCGAGCTTCTGCAACTGTTTCATAGTCAGCTTTTCAAATTCCCCTTTCGAAACCGCCGTCCCGATCTTGACCGCCTCGCCATGCTTCTTGGCTGCCATATCCGCGATCTCGGACGGCACCAGGATGCAGTCGTAGTCCGGTTGCTTCGCCGCTGCCTGGATCGCTAATGCCCAGGCGTAGAGATTTGCTTTCATCACAGCCATGTTAATGCACCGGAATCCCCGCCCGACAGACCTTAGCCCGGGCTGCAAAAAACGAACATCTGCACTGAGGGTGGGGGAAAGGCGGTATTTGATCTATTGGAAACTCCTGTCCTTCGAGCGGACCGCACTGCGAGCAGGTGCGTTCGTCGCCTGCGGTCACCCAGACGACCATACGCACCCCGACCGTATCATAGAACTTCCGTCGTCCCTGCCCATGAGCCCTTAGCGTCTCGGTGCGGGTGATGACCTCCACCCGGTTCTGTGCGGTCCTGAACACGGTCTTGCCTGCCTTGCGGAACGCTTCTGTATCGGTGATCACCCCACCAATCTTCTCACCGATCTTGGCTATGGATTCTCCATTGACAATCCCCACCGCGATCTGCTGCTTGATCCCGTCCGCCAGCTCGCGGGTGACGTTGCCCAAGAGTTGCAGGTCGTAATTGACCAGAAAGTCCAACGCCGATCGGTCAACCAGGCTCATCACCTGCCCCGCCAGCTTGATGCGGTCGGCATGTGACAGGCTCTCATAATGCGGAAAGCCCAACTCCCCGAACTCGCGGATGTTGGTCTCGATACCCTTCTGAAACGATTCCTTCACCACGCCTTTCATCAATAGCGTCTGTTCGGCTTTCAGATCGCGGACGATCTCGTCGATCCGCTGCTGCACTCCCCGCAGCTGCTCCCGTCTGACTTCAAGACCCTTCTTCAGCAGCGTCCCATCCCCGATCCGCACCAGCTCCGCCTTGACACGTTGATCCGCTTCGCGCAACACCTTCAGCATCGCGTTTACCTGCTGCTCGGTGTATAAATCTCGTGAGTGAATGCTGCGCAGCACCGACTGCTGAATGCGTTCGGCTTGAGTCACGCCGACTCCTCCGGCTTGACTTCCGCCTGCAAGAACTGCCGGCAAGCCGCTTGATCGAAACGACATTCCGCACCTGTCACATGGCAGCGATTATTGTCCGCGTCGTAGAAAGCGCAATCGTCGCAAATATGATCTTCACTCGCAGCGGCATACATTCCTTCAGACTCTGATTTTTCCTGCTTCTGAACACGGGAAGTTTCCTTCGCTTTATCCAGTCCCAGCATCTCCTGCGCGGTCTGTACCGACATGACACCCATCTGCACCAGGGAAACGATATCCTTGATGTCCCACGACATATCGACCAATGTGCCCTCTTTCGTGCGATTTGACTTTTCGACATCGGGATTCAAGTCCATCTTGGTCTGGATGGTGTTCTTGGAAATCAGATTGCGGTCGTAAAGTTCGATCAGCAGTTTCTTAACCTCGATCTCGTTTGTCAGGTCAACATCAGAGAAGATGTATTGGATTTTCTTTTCGGTATAACCCTTCATCTACTTCCAGTCAACGAAAATCCAATCGAGAATCTAACGATCTA
>JABMRV010000181.1 GCA_013202285.1 bacterium
ATCATGGGCAGTACAACTATCTCGAGGGCGCTCCAGCGAGCCCGAAAAGACAAAAGCGTCAAAGCTATAGTCCTGCGCATCGATTCGCCCGGGGGATCGATGCTCGCATCGGATATTATTCTCCGTGAGGTAAAAAGATGCTCACAGGGCGACGACCCGAAACCGATAATCGTATCCATGTCGGACGTAGCCGGTTCGGGCGGATACTACATCGCCTGCATGGCGGACAGTATCGTAGCCATGCCGGGAACAATTACCGGCTCCATTGGTGTTATATCAGGTAAGATGGCATACTATCGTTTGCAGAATAAACTTGGCATCAGCAGCGAGACGATTACACGCGGTAAACACGCCGGTATGTGGGCAGGTTACCGCTCGTTCACCGATGAAGAGTGGACAAAAGTCCGACAGGGGATAGATCATTCTTACAACGTCTTCCTGGAGAGAGTCGCCGAGGGTCGAGGGATTGATACATCCGAAGTGAGTGCAATAGCACAGGGACGTATATGGACCGGTAATCAGGCAGAAGAGAACGGTCTGGTCGATCTCATCGGAGGTCTCGACCTCGCTCTTACGCTCGCCGCTTACATGGGCGGTATCAAGGATGCCGAGACATTTATAATAAAGATGTATCCTCGACGGAGTGACTTCGGTCTTGGAGATGATCTCGTCGAGGTGATGATAGGCAGGATGCCGGAGAGCTTCAGGACACTGATGAGGTTGATCTCAGAAGAAACCCGCTGGGAGGCTGGTGAACCACTTCTACTTATGCCGTACAGGATAGAAATTGAATAAGATACAATTTACTCGAAGAGATCGCCTTATATTTGTCCTGGTTGGATTGCTGGCAATATTAACTGCCATCTTCGGCTACAGCGGTCTGTATGACAAGCTCACCCGTGATCCATATCTTGACCTTACGCATGAGTGTTATTACATTATCGACCAGGCGCAACTCTGGTACAGTCGTCCTCCCGCATACGAGGGCGGCGGAAAATCCTTTACCGGGCTCGACTTTCATCAGCTTGGATTGTCAGACATACCCGGTACAACCGACTGGTGCGGTGAATTTGGAAGTTATTCTCTCAAAAACATTCACCCTCAAAGTTTCGATCTGCTTGCTACCGCAACTGACAGTACTAAATTCTCAGTGGAACATCTCAGGTTCGACACCCGACCGCAGTTGAAAATGTTGAATTTTGAATGATGAATTTTGAATTTGAAATCCAAGATGTTATCAGTTGTTCCAGCCTGGTTTCAAGCGTAGTGTAACCTGGTGGGAAAAAGCTTCAGATTACTCCGTCAGCTGACGGAGTAAAACCTGACAACAACAATAGGATAAACCTGTCCAGCAAGCGGACAGGCCACCCGACTTTTATTAGTAATGAAACATGGGCAAACAAGTAGCCCATGCTACCCTGAAGAGATGATTGAAACCAGCAGCAACTCGAATATTATAAAATCTACAAATAGAAAGGAGTAGCAATGAATTCAGCTCATAATCAGGATCCGGGAAGTGGTCAACAGTCAACTCAACCACCTCAACAGCCACCTCCTCAATATCCTTATGCACCGCGACCGATGCCAATTCCACCACCAAAACGCAGACTGTCAACCTTAACCATCATATTGATAGTTGCCTGCGGTTTCCTCCTGTTGATGGTCTTCGGTATGGCAGCTTCCAGGTCAGCGAGCATCGCCTTTGGCGGCGATAGATCCGGCAAATTGCAGGAGAAGGTGATAATAAAAGGGGAAGGTGACGATCCGGGGAAAATCGTGATCATCTCTATCACTGGCGTCATCGACGGTATGGGTTCACATATCAGTGGTGAAGGTATGGTTCTGAAAGTCGCTAAACAGTTACGTCAAGCAGCAGAAGACGATAAAGTCAGAGCCGTTCTCCTCCAGATGGACTCGCCGGGAGGCGGATTAACAGCAAGCGATATAATCCGCAACGAGATCCTTCGTCTCCAGGCTGAGGATAAAAAAGTAGTCGTCTGTGTCGGAAACCTGGCGGCAAGCGGGGGACTGTACATATCGTCGCCTGCAAATTATATCGTTGCCAATCCGACCGCGCTTGTCGGTTCAATCGGCGTCATCATGACACGCTTCCAGATGGACGACCTGCTCAAGAAATTGGGGATAAAGTACGATCCAATAAAGAGCGCAGACATGAAAGACATCGGCAGCCCTTTCCGCGATCTGACTCAGGAAGAGAGGAAGTATTTCACCGATCTGATTAATGAATTCAATGACAGATTCATCTCGATAGTTTCCGAAGGACGTAACATCGATATCGACGAAGTGCGAAAACTGGCAAACGGCAAGATATACACTGCCGAGCAGGCACTCGAATACAAACTTATCGACGAAATCGGGTATTTTGACGCAGCTCTCGAGAAAGTCAAGGAACTCGCCGGTCTCGAAGAGCCTTATGTTATAAAATATAAGAAGAAGCTCGACCAGTTTGAGATCATCAGAATGCTGCTGGAAAATAGAGCTTCAATCAGCGTCGATAATCTGCGAAACATACTTGAATCAATGGGTAGTATTGATTCAGCACCGCGAATCATGGCAATCTGGAACGGGAAGGTTGAACCCATGTAGTGCTTGTTGACAAAGTTTCTTCTGTGTCATTCCCGCGCAGCAGTCTGTCCGCGAATACAATTAAACACGTTCCTGCCAGGTTTTGAACGAAGAGTAACCTGGCAGGTGAATCCTTAATTGTTGTATAGCCATCAGGTTACGCTACGCTTGAAACCTGACGGTAACTTTATAGATTTATTAAAGACTGGAAAGCGGGAATCAACCCCTACGAGAAATTGCTTTCAAGACATGGTATAAACGTTATTCTACTATTATCCACTCTCCATAAATTAAGTTGACAGCACTCCAATAAAGACTTACCTTAATGTCATGCATCGAAGTATATTATATCCAATCTTAATCCTTGCTATTTTCTTTCTTTACATAGTATTTGATGTTGTCTTTAATTCAAATTCAGTTCCAGTCGAAACTCCCGCAACCGTTCGACTGGTGATCACCGGCAACATGATGGGCGCCATCAAGGAGTGTAAATGCCCGAGCGGACAACCGGGCGGGCTCGCACGAAGAAAGATCATTCTTGAAAGTATAAAACAGGAAATGCCACTCCCTGTTCTTATCGAATGCGGTAGTCTTACGGATGAAGAAATAAAACCGTTCGAGGCGGAACTGTTTACTTCTCTAATGGTCAAATCGGATTACGATATCATCTGCAGTTATATCACAGATCTAAACAGATTACTGGCGACTCATCCGGATCCCACCAGCGTCGGCAAACTGCCCCTGATGATGAATAACCTGATGTCAGTCGAGAAGCAATCGCGCAATAACTTGGGGGATAAACATGGAAGCATTACATTAACAGGTTATCCGTCAGCCGACGAATCACAAGCAGGTGAGACTCCATGGATTTCGAATCTCAATCAAACATATCTGATGATATTGACTTTTACTCACATGTCAAAGCTGAAGACTGAACAGGATATCCTGCTTGAGAATGACTACAACCTATTAAACTGGCAGCAGTTCGGTGATCAGATAAAACAACAGATCGACGATTACCGCGGGTTGACAGGTCTGGTGTACAACTGGCAGGACAGAGATGACGAAATACCTTTGTTTCCTGCCGACATCAGAACAGTAATTCCGGGGATCGATCTGGTAATTATCGGTGGAACGGCTCTGGTCGAACCCGAAGTCAAGTCGGAAGATGGATTGCTCACTATACAACCGGGGATTTACGGTGAGTATGTCCTGATTGTCGATCTGTGGAGTGAGAACAGAGTGGAAATATCGAGGTTCGAATGGGAGGTTATACCGACAGAAACCGTACTGCCAGATTCCACTTTTCAGTCGATCATCGACAGTTACTACAGCAAGTTGGAAATTAGTTTTGAATAAAAGAACAATCAGCATTCCTCTTCTCTTATCCCTTGTTCTGCTTGTCATTGCAGGAATATCTTACTGGTGGCTGCACAGAATCCTCAACCAGCCAATGTTTGAACTGGGGAGCGGAAACGTAGAGATAACAATTGAGAAGGGGATGAACCTCAATCAGGTCGCCGGGCTTCTTGAAGAGAAACGATTGGTTCGCAGCCAGAGTAATTTCCGCTGGGCGGCAAGGATCATCGGCGCTGAAAAGAAACTCCAACCGGGACGATTCCTGCTGCCCCGCGGTGTGAGCAACACGCAGATAATCAGATACCTGCTTCGTCCCGGAATACGAACTCGCGACGTAACCATCCCTGAAGGTCTCACAGTCAGGCAGATCGCATCGATCTTTCAAAAGGAGTTGAGCATCGATTCAGTCGAATTCGTGAAAATATGTGAAGATTCTGCTTTCACCGCTGATCTTAACATCGGCGCAGGAGGTTTGGAAGGTTATCTCTTCCCCGACACTTACAACTTCTATGTCGAGACCAATGCTTACGATATCGTTGAACGAATGGTTTCACTTTTCTTCAAGGTCTTTAATGACAGCTTGAAAGCCCAACTTGAGAAAACCGGTCTGAACCTCCATCAGACTGTAATCCTTGCCTCGATAATCCAGGGTGAAGTGATGATCGACGAGGAAGCACCGATTGTTTCGGCTGTCTATCACAATCGCTTGAAGCGAAAGATGCTGCTGGCGGCAGATCCGACTATTCAGTACATCATACCTGACGGACCGCGTCGGCTTCTCAACAAGGACATTAAGATCGACAGTCCTTATAATACATATAGATACCGGGGATTACCACCCGGTCCTGTGAATAATCCCGGGCGTGTTGCACTCGAAGCAGCGGCAAAGCCGGCGGACGTGAATTACCTTTTCTTTGTCGCCAGAGGTGACGGATCACATGCATTCAACCTCACACACAGGGGGCATACACGGGACAAGCAGAAACTGCAGAAGGTACGGCGTGAGGTAGCCAGGAAAAAACGATTGGAGAGTAATCGGTAGGTGATTATTACAACCTGTAATTACCGGTCAGGTTGATCCCGAATAAGTCGGAACATGCGTTCTCAAATTCGCAGGCAGGGACACCTGCACCACCAGCAATCCACTTTCACTGGCACTGTTTTGGAATTTAGAATATTGACATCAGAAAGCCAAATACAAATAGAACTTAATCCACCGCAGCGTGAGGCAGTTGAATACGGTGACGGACCTCTGCTCGTGCTTGCAGGTGCAGGTTCGGGCAAGACGCGTGTGCTTATTGCCAGAGCCGCTCATCTTATCCATACCGGACGAGCGCGTCCTCACCAGATCCTCACCCTTACTTTCACCAACAAGGCTGCCGGTGAACTCAAGTCCCGTGCTGTGGCAATGATCGGTACTGAGGGTATGGCTCTCGTCGCCGGGACTTTTCACTCAATCTTCGCTCGAATAATGCGCATGGAAGGTCTGAATATCGGCGTCGATCCGCATTTTACCATAGTCGATGCCGACGACCGGCAGAAGCTCATCAGGTCGATCATCAAGGAAAACGGAATCCCCATTGGAACTGTTAGACCGAAGGAAATAGATTGGATTATCAGCAGATCGAAGAATTCACTGCTTACGCCCGATGACCTGTCCCGTGAAGCCCGGCATCCCAATGAACTGGTTGCCGCTCAAGTTTATCATATCTATGAGCAACGATTGAGACGAATAAAAGGGCTGGATTTTGATGACCTGCTCGTCAGACCGCTGCGCGCCTTTGAAGAATTCCCCGGTTTTCTTGAACGTCTGCAGAAACGGTTTCATTATGTTCTGGTCGATGAATTCCAGGATACCAATCGAGCGCAATATATGCTCGTACACGAAATCGCCCGTTCAAGGAGAAATATCTGCGTAGTCGGTGACGACGACCAGGCTATCTACGGATTTCGCGGTGCAACTGTCCGGAACATCCTCGATTTTGAGCAAGACTGGAAAGATGTAAAGGTTATCAGGCTGGAGCAGAATTATCGCTCTCGTAAACCTATCCTCGACGTCGCCTGGTCGGTGATCCATAACAACACCAAGAGACGCACCAAGAAACTGTGGACTGACATCAAGGGTGGATCGCCCGTTGAACTGATCGAGACAGACAGCGAAGATGATGAAGCTCTCAGAGTCGTCGGCTTCATAGCGGAAGATCATGTCCGGGCAGGAAGGTCATACGATGAGATAGCAGTTCTCTATCGCACCAATGCTCAATCGCTGGCTTTTGAGCATGCATTTCGGACTGCACAGATTCCTTACCGGATTCTCGGCGGTTTCAGGTTCTATGAACGGAAAGAGATCAAGGACGTTCTTGCATATATGAAACTGATTGTAAATCCTGATGACGATATCAGCCTCATGCGTGTAATAAACTATCCCCCCCGCAGCATCGGAAACAGTTTCGTCTCGCAGATGCTCGAAAGAGCGCGTGATAAAGGCACAAGCTTAAACCAGATTCTGCAAGAATTCAGCGCTGATCCGGATCTGCCATCACGGCGAAAAAAAGCGCTCGAAAAGTTCATCGACCTGATTGAAAAATTACGTAAACTCGTAACAGAGATTTCCTTCCCGGACCTGGTTAACGAGATCATCGCATCGACCGATCTGGAGCAACGCTTCATGGACGAAGAGAAGGATGATCCTTCCCGCGCAGAATCCAAGCTCTCCAACCTGACAAACCTCCATAGAGACGCAGCAAGGTATATTGAAATCAATCCCGAAGGAAACGTAGAATCGTTCATCGAAGAGGTTGCCCTGGTCACTGAGTCAAATGAAGAAAACGATGACGTCCAGCGGGTTAACCTGCTCACCCTGCACAGCGCCAAGGGTCTGGAATTTGAAACCGTGTTCATCGTCGGTCTGGAGGATGGACTGCTGCCGCTTGAGCCAAGGTCTGATACAGATAGAAACCTTGAGATTGAAGAGGAACGACGATTATTCTATGTCGGTGCAACGAGAGCGAAGACCAAGTTAGTCCTTTCATTTGCCACCGACCGGTTCCGCTGGGGACGAGGCGGAAGTGGCGCACCATCACAATTCCTCTATGAGATCCCGCATGAACTTCTTAAGGTACATTCAAAGCGAGGTAGATGGCGGAAGGGTTACTTCTCACATCCGTCTGAAACACCCCGTCAACGTACAGGACAACAATCCAGGTCAATCGTTCGAACTACTCACTCAATTTCCGGCACATTGTCCAGTATCGATCCGGACGAACTTCGTAACGGACTGCTGGTAAAACATCCTAAATTCGGGCTCGGTGTAGTCGTCAACTTCAGGAGAAACGGTCTGAACAGCCGGATCAACATCGATTTCGACGATGTCGGATTGAAGACGGTCGTCCTTAAATATGCCAGGTTGGAGATACATAGATGAGAACAAATAGTTTCCGCTTCCTGTCATTGCTCGTTTCAGCCGCAGCTTTGCTCCTGCTGTCGTCGATTACTACCTTCGCAAATGAACCGGGGCAAGATGAGTTTCTTTATGCGCAGAAGCTGTTCGATGAAGAATACTATGATCTCGCCGCTGAACAGCTCGAGCGAGTACTGCGCGATTACCCCGGATTCCCTGAGACTGCTGAAGCTCAATTCCTGTTGGGTGAGGCGTATTATCTTACCGGTGATTTCGAGAAATCCCGCACCGCTTATCTCCGTTTGGCAATCAACTTTCCGAATAACCCGCGCGCTGCGGAAGCCATGTTTAAGGTAGGAACAGCGCTTGAAAGAGCAAATCGCTCGTTGGATGCCGCTCAGGCATACACCCGTGTTCACGGTTTCTATCCAACCGACCGGTATGCCCCGGAAGGTTTGAGACGCGCTGTAAACCTGTTCCTGATCTCAGGCGATACAACCCGCGCTGAAACAACTATGGATCAACTGCTCGGCAAATATCCCGATTCGGAGTCGGCTGACGCCGCTCGTCTGTACAAAGCAAAGATACTGATTAGAAAGGGTGACCGTGAGATCGGTCGAAGATTCCTTGAATGGATAGTTGACAGATCCCGAACCGACACAATTGCCGCCGAGGCATGCCTCGAACTTGGGAAACTGCTCCGGAAAAACTATGAACTCGATGCAGCAGTAGAAATACTCAAACGGACTAAGGAGAAATACCCCACAACACGACAGGCGGCTTTGGCAACCATCGAGCTAAGTGACCTCTATAATAATCGCGGGCTGATAAAAGAGTCGATTAAAATTGCTCAGCCGCTGTTAACATCTCAAGATCCTATCATCGTTAATCTGTCTCGCATCAAAACCGGTGATGCTCATTACCGGAGCGGAAATTATTCTGAGGCACTCTCATTCTATGAAAAAGCTGCCAAGACTAATCATGAGGGTGCGCTCAAGTCTGCCTGGACATTAGAGGTACTCAACCGCAAAACCGAAGCACTCACCAGGTATCTGCAGCTAAGTACAAAGACTTCTCTCGAAGCCAGTCATGCCCGCCGCCGCGCAGCCATCCTGTCCGGTGAACTCGGACAGTGGGCAAAATCCACCCAGCTCTGGTCGAAGGTTATGACCGATCCGAAATTAAGAGACTCGTCTGGCAGAACCAACTACGAGTTCATTCGTGCGAGATTGAAAGCCAACCGGTCAATTCAAGAAAATGCCCGAAACACCTTAGCTAAATTCCCATCGAGCCCCTGGTCGGATGATATTAAATACCTTGCATATACTGAGTTACTCAACTCTTTTCTCGACAAACAACTTGAAACCATCCCCGAACCCGCAAGCTATTTCGAGGATTACCTGGCATCAGAATGGCTGGATTCGGCGGTCGTTCTCTACGACTATTTTCAGCGTCATCTCCTGAAAAGCCCCAATCTGATGGAACGTATGGCTGAACTGTCCTCTCGACCTCTCGGTTCCGTCAGTCCAGTTGAGTGGACGCTTGACTGGGGAGATTTTTATCTGTTCGAATTTAAGGATCCGGTCAAGGCGCTGGATCAGTACACACTCGTCCTGGATGACTCAACGGCTCCGACCGAAAAAACACTCAATGCATACAGGCGCAGTGTTCAGGCTTACCTTTTCCTCTATGAGAGCGCACTCTGGGAGCGGGATGCTTTTACAATTGAGATGTACTCCGATTCTGTCAGGAGCTGGCTTGGTCATCTTACTCAATTAGATCAAGATTCACCGGAAACCATGACGCTGAAGGCTGAGTTTCTAAGACTCGATCTCGTTCGCACCGATGAGCTTGCCGATGAAAACATCTCGGTGCTGGACAGTATCAGGAATACAATCAGATCCTACGGCGCTCAGATATTTCCCCCGCGGGTTATAGCCGAATATGTTGAAGGTGAAATTGGTCGCGGTCGCATGGATACCCTTGATGTCGTTCAGATTGATGAACTGACCGACATCGCCGCTTCGGGAACGGAAGATCGGCGGATCTCTGCCCGGCTGAAGATGTCAGGAATCATACTCAATGAACTCATAGGACAGCATGAATCGTCGATCAAATCCGCCAAATCGCTCGTTTCTGAGTACTCAGGGACTCCGGCTGCAGCCGAGGCTGTCGTGTGGCTAATGGAAAAGCCCCAACTTTCCCCGACCGAACGATTTGAATGGCTTGAAAAATACAACGCTGATTATCCCTACCTGGTGATCCCTGAACAGCATGAGCGGTTGAAAGCCGATCTGCTTGATTCACTTGATCGTCCACTTGAAGCAATTACAGCCCGCCGTCGCGCGCTGACTGCCTCAAACTGGGTGATTCCTGAGCTGGACATTCTCGATGCGCCGGATGAATCTGCACACTATTATCGTGGTATGGCAAATATGCGGGCGGCTCACATGCAAATCGCCCGCGAGGAATTCCGTACCCTCCTCAACCTCAACCGTAAAGGCAGATATTCAGCCGGAGCCCTGCTTGCACTGGCTCAATTACATCATACTATGGATGCGAGCAAAACCGCTCTCGCTTATCTTGACACCCTGAACAGAAGTTTCCCAACCGCGCATGAGAACAAGAATGGGATGCAGCTCAGACCGGTTATACTGATGGACGCCACTGAGTACAATACAGCAATTGTTAAATTTCGCGAGCTAATTTCGATTGAAGACAATCAGGACAGCCTGTTCAGTTACCGGGTCAAGGTTGCAATCTGCTATTACCGCCTGGGTCATCTCGAACAGGCTCGCCAAACAGCGAAACAACTGTACAAAGATTTCAAAGTGCGTGATGATCTGGATCAATACAAGGCATTGTTTTTCCTCGAAAAGGGGCACGCTCTGGATCGTATCCGGCAGTTCGACGATGCCCGCAAGCAGTACAAAACCATAATCAAGAGCTATGCTCTCACTCCCTGGGCTGACGACGCCGCTTACAGTACCGGCTGGTCTCTGATTCAGAGCGGAGAAATCGAAGAAGGAGCTGCCGAACTTAACAGGTTTATTGAGAATTATCCGGACAGCAGCCTGGTGCAGGATGCATACCTGGCAATCGGACTGGCGAATTACCGTATTGAGAAATACAGTGAAGCGGTCTCTGCGCTTAACAAAGTTTGGAAAAACGAGAATGCCTCCGATCTCTGGCTGCGGGCTTTCAAGGCTTTAATAACCGTCTATCGTGACGCACGTTTCTGGGATGCAGCCATTCGGGTGACGCGGGATTATATCGACCGCTTCCCTGAAGCAGCGGATAAACTGGACAAACAGATGAACATCGGCTGGTTCTATCTGCAGCTTGGTCAGTGGGAGGATGGCATTCGATATTATAAACCGCTGCTACCGATTGCGGACGCCGAGCGGGAAGCCGAGGTTCAGTTCTACATCGGCGAGGCATACATGTCCAATGGCGAATACCGCACAGCCATCCTGGAATACCTGAAGGTCAGAGTCATCGGCAGAAAAACAAAGCTCGACTGGGGAGTGACTGCACTATACAAAGCGGGAAACTGTTACGAAAAGCTCGGCGAACCAGAGAACGCTGCTCGCATGTACAAGAATATTATCGCTGAGAGAGGTGAAACGAGCAATTACGGAATGACCGCCCAAAAACGACTTGAAGCGTTGGAGTTGAAGGAGTAGGTTTCAATCATATAACTGATTTCAGCATATCCGCCATACGGCGGATTCACCGACAAGAATGTCGGCGCTTCCCGTTCGATATAGCGAATAGCTAAATATTCTTATGCGAAAATTAAACTATAACAGAAGTTTTCTTATATTAACACTTTCACTTTTCTTCACCTACTTCTGTCAAGCACAGACGCCGGAATTCGATTCCGTGAACGCATTCGCGTATCTTGAGAAACAGTGTTCCTTCGGACCTCGCAATCCCGGATCCACCGGATATAACCAATGTCTTGACTGGTTAAGCCAGACTCTTGAAGAATTAGATGCCGACGTTTACCTGCAGCGTTTTGAGGCAGTCGAGGCGATAACCGGCGTCACCCGTAAACTCACCAACGTCATTGCATTTTTTCCCGGCGAAATAAATCCACCTCTGATGCTGTGCGCCCATTGGGATACCAGAGCTTATGCCAATCTTGATCCCGATCCTGCTTCCCGAACAAAACCGATATCAGGTGCTAATGATGGAGCGTCTGGCGTTGCAGTGTTGCTTGAGATTGCGCGTCTTGCAGCCGAATATCCTCCTCCACGCAGCCTGTTGATAGTCCTTTTCGACGG
The DNA here is from genome assembly GCA_013202285.1 of bacterium. GTDB lineage: Bacteria > Electryoneota > AABM5-125-24 > Hatepunaeales > Hatepunaeaceae > JABMRV01. The sequence continues at coordinate 11,635 of JABMRV010000181.1, forward strand.
CGAGGATATGGGACGTGCCAGTCATGGAGAGGAGTTTACCCTCGGATCAAAATACTGGGCGTCTCACCAGACACCCGTTTCTGTCGAGGAAGCTATCCTGCTGGATATGATTGGAGATGCGGATCTGGAAATCCCCATGGAGAGATATTCAGAAGCCAACGCTCCTGATCTGCTGAGGAGGTTATGGAACATTGCGAGCAAACTGGATTTACCGGCTTTCCAGGACCGGCTCGGAGCGGCGGTTCGGGACGATCATGTCAGTCTGCAGCGCGTCGGTATTCCCGCCGTCGATCTGATCGACTTCGATTACCAGTATTGGCATACTCTGGAAGACACACCGGATAAATGCTCGGCGGAGAGTCTGGAACAGGTCGGGAGGCTACTGATGGAGTATATTTACGGTGAGTGATGGGGATGAGGGATGAGGAATTTAGCATGGCGTATTTGACTCACAAGTAACCCATGCCACCCATTACGAAGATTATGATCCCACCGCCTCTTCCGCAGCCGTTTCTCCGGCTCTTGCTGCACTCTCAATCGTCGCCGACAGTCCCGTCGCGCACCAGTCACCCGCCAAATACAGACCATTAATCGGTGTTTTAGCATCAGGTCTGATCAATTCAGAACCCGGTTCGAGCAACACCGTTGCCGCCAGTGTGCGGACGCAACGGATATGCTTGACTTCAGCACTCTTCACTCCAGTCAACCGTTCCCTCAGATCGGATAGTGTCCTCTCAACGATCTCATCAGTTGTCATTTCATTTTTGCCCGGTGCATTGCTTGTTATTGTAGATATCCTGCTCCAGCCGTTACCTTCATCCTCCCCCCTGCCGAATGCCCAATGGGTGAAGGCTCCAGGAAATAATGAGATGGGATCACGCAGAACCGCACGGTCGAAGGTTATGTGTACCGAGGCAATGGGTGTGAATCTGAAACTCCTGAAACGGGAAAAGAATTCATCATTACGCCATCGATCAGGCAGGAGATTGAGAACAAACTGCTGTTGACCCTCTGCGGTCGATAGCATTCCGTCACCCGCAGAGGAGTGACGGTGAACAGGCGGAATTGCCAGTATTACCTTGTCCGTTTCAATTCGACGTTTCGATGTCTCTACGCCAACAATTCGGTTATCTCCCGCAAAGAGAAGTCTCTTCGCTCCCTCACTGGTTCTGACTTCAACGCCCTTGTCGAGAAGGTATCTCTTTGCCGGTTCGATATAAAGCTGCTGGAAAGGCTTGATCGGCTTACCCAACCTGCTCCCACTACCACCACTTATCAGACCTTCCCTAATCCCGCGGATCATGGGAGAAAGCCCCGCCAGTCGAGGTGGAGCATTCATCACTGCAACGGTGAGCGAATTCCAGAAGCCGCCACATTCCGATTCGCCAATCCCGTATCTCGATAGAAACTCTGCAACGGTTGGTTCTGAATGCGGATCAATTTTCTCAGTTCTCATCAGAGCCCGAACAGCTCTCGCAGTCTTCAGGCGATCTCTCAGCGGCATCCCCTTGAAACTCATCAGGCTCGCCAGAGCTGCGATTGCACCACCTTTCCCCCCTATCTTCAAACGCTCTTCTCTGCCATCGGGATATATGAAGGGGATTTCTCTTCCGCCGTCAAAATCTATACCGTCTATTGCTCCCCAGACGTCCATCAGACCGAGTGCGGCTCGATATGCACCGATGAAGACGTGAGGACCGTTATCGAGCCACTCACCGAAATCGGGATCGTAAAACGAAGAACACCTTCCTCCGAGTTCCTTCGACTGCTCAAACAGTGTGACCCCAGCGCCTGCCTGAACCAACCGTGTTGCAGCGGCAAGTCCCGCCCAGCCGCCGCCGACAACGACTACATCAGGTTTACTCATTAATGGTTTTCATTATTTCATTAATTAGTGCTTGTTGATAAAGTTCCTTCTGAGTCATTCACGCGCAGCAGTCTGTCCGAAAATACTAAAACACCTCGGATATCATCATTCCAACGAAAGTTGGAATCCAGAGATGTTACTGATATTACAGACGTTACTGGATTCCAGCTTTCACTGGAATGATGAGGTTCTGCGAATTTACAACATTCCCAATCTCACCCTGATTATCCACTCGACCGCCAACAGACTGATGATGACAATCAGCAGCCATGCTCTTCCCCACAACTGGACTATTCGGACATTTTCCCGCTCAACGGGAGAGAAATCAAAGGATCCAAAGAGCGAATCCACCACAGCGACAGGAACATATCCGCCACCGGACGCTTCACCGATACCACGCAATAGCTCCTCGTTCAGGTTGCCGGCGAGCAACTCAATTGAGAATGGCTCAACCGTAACTTTGCCATGATCTTCTCCAATAGACTGTTCATCAAGGAGAGTCGATACTGCGACATTGTATTCTCCCTCAGTCCAGGAACGAAACGAACCGCGGTAACGACCCCGACCGACGCCTTCCAACGCAGTATGTCCTCCTGCCTTGTCATCCATCGATATGTCCACAAAAACATCGACGCCGTCAAGCGGAAGGTAGTTTTCATCAAGAACCGTCACCGTGAAGCCCACCTGTTCCTGGTTGGAGAATATCTCCCTGTCGAACGCCAGTTTAACCCGCTTATCTATCTTCCTCACAGCCAGCCAGCGAATCAACCGGCTTAGGAGAGGTTCCAGCACACCGTCGTCACCTGGTTTCTCAAGTCCCCAGCGCCAGAAATCGCGCATCATCAACGCCGTCGATTTTGATCCTCCCGCTTCAGAAATAATTATTGCAGGATAGCGCTTCAATGAGTTTTCCTCTATAAATTCCGCTAAAACCAATGCCTGCGGTTTTACCTTGAATGCATTCTCCAGGAAGATTACCGGAGGCAATTCCGACCAACCTGAGGTGAAATCAGCGCTGTTGGGATCCGCAATTACGGCATGTCTCCTGACCGGTAACACCTGTCCCCTGAACGCTTTTACTCGGAAACGATTCAGACTAACCGGCAATAAAGGATCGAAAAGTTTGAGCGCTCCCAGATTAATCTGACCGCCTTCAAAGAAACCCGTGGGGATATTCTTGTCAACAACCTCCCTGGCAAACTCCTCCAACTTCTTGCGATTGTTTGATTTGACGGGAAAATGATGCAGCAGCAAAACGTCGATGCGATCTATCATCCCGGACTCGAGCCAACCGCCTTCGTAGAATGAACTTCCTCGCGTCGTTCGCTGGATTAATTCAATGTTCTCATCCTCGCTTAGACGACGCACAAGGTCGCCCAAACTCTGATCGGGAGGTCCCGCCATTAAAAGGACACGCATCCGGTTTTCCAGGACATTTAAGTAAAAGCTGCGACGGTTGTTATCATAGGTGAGTTCATCGTCGAGTCTTGCGATCTCTACAACATATCTCAGTTTACCCGGTGTTTCGACGTCAATTTCAAATATGATAGTTTCCTCATAAAAATCACCCTCGATCCTCGCTTTCCTGCTGGCAATCCTACTGCCATTCGCATCTCGTAGAATAATATTCACATAGGCGCCGTCGACTCCAACAGAACGGCAACTTATCTCGACAGGCACCTTGCTGCCCTGGTAAACCACCGGATTGACCGAGACAGAATTGATCATCAGGTCTCTGGCGGGTTTGGGTGAACCAATCCCAACAGTCCAGACGGGCGTATGCGTAATACGTGCCAGCCGAGCAGGATCCGCACCCCTGTTATGTGCTCCATCCGTAACCAGTATCAGCGCGGCGGGATCGTCGGAGTCACATTCCTCCAGCGCCTGCATCCATGCCTGTCCGAGGTTGGTTCCCTGACCGGCTGGCGCTTTAGCTAACATTGTAACTGCATCAACCCATTCCCTCTCAAGGCTATCCGAAAAACTGAACAACCTGAGGCGGTATTTACCTCTCAGCAACTTGAATGAATCACCATTGAGCAGTTGCTCAACCTGACTCATCCGGTCAATATCGCTCTGTACAAGACTCATACTCGCCGACCTATCAACCAGCATTAATACTGTCGGCTCGTCCAGACTGACATTTCGTATCTCTATCTCAGGTCGAGCAAGCAGGAAAACTCCCCCGCAGAGCGCTCCCCAGCGTAACAAGCTTAACACTACTCGCAGCCAACCGCTCACCGGCGGTACGGTGCGACGATAACTCCAGTACGAAAAACCCGCTATAACGAGGAGACTGAGAACAACCAGCCATAACTGGATTGAACTGCTCAGGTGATATGATGTGCCGGGGTGCATCAGAGTCTTTTAACAGGGATAGTCAGGATATTCATAATTTGATTGGTATAATCCTGTTTATCCTGTTCATCCTTGTTTGTCTTCCTGCTTCTTTCATCTTCTTCACCAAAGTGAGGCTGAGGGATCTATCGAAAGGTCGAGTTTACTGGTAAATCCTGCCTGCAGCCGCAGGTAACCGGTATAGGCGATCATTGCGCCATTATCAGTGCAATGTCTGGGAGGTGGAATTAACAAAGGAATATCGTTTTCTGCAGCAAATTGTTCCAAACGGATTCTCAGATAGCGGCTCGAAGCAACTCCACCGGAGACAACCAACGCCCGATAGTCATCGGTTTCCCATGCTGTTGCGAGCCCATTGATCAGCATATCGGAGACAGCCTCCATGATAGCTGTGGAAATACCAATCCGCTCAGCGTCGGGAATCATATATCCTATTGCTCTCCGCTCGTACTTCTCGCGCAGATAATACAGCACCGCCGTTTTCAATCCGCTGAAACTGAAACCCAACGGATCACCCTTTATCCTCGCGCGCGGAAACCGTAGTGCTGGTGTCGTGGTGTCGTAGTGTCGTGGTGTCGGTTGACAGCTCATAGCATCCCTGTCCAACGACTCTCCGGCGGGAAAACCATATCCCATCATCCTGCCAACCTTGTCTAACAGTTCCCCTGCGGCGTCATCATGCGTCTCACCAAGCTTCTCATATCTGCCAAGACCATTGACTCCGACTGTCATCGTATGACCGCCGGAGATAATCATCCCCAGGAATGGAAGTGGGAGTTTCCCATGTGTTATCTCCGCTCCCCACAGATGACCTTCGAGATGATTTACACCGATAAAGGGTATCTGCCGGGCTGTGACAAGCCCCTTGGCAAAAGACATTCCCACCAGCAATGCCCCGGCAAGACCGGGACCACGCGTCACCGCAACCGCACCAATATCTTTTACAGTTATTTTGGCTTCATCAAGTACTTCCTGTACAGCGGACATCAACAGACGTTCATGAGCGCGTGAAGCAAGTTCGGGAACGACACCGCCGTATTCCTTGTGCAGTAACTGGGTGGTGGTGCAGTCTGCAACGATCCTGCCTTCGATCAGGAGCGCAGCGGCAGTCTCATCACAGGATGTCTCAATGCCTAATACGACCGGTTGTTTCACTTGCGCCGCACGATTAACCGTACATTTTTGGGAAAAACAGCTTTCACTTCGACCCGTTCAGGTACTTTCAGGTGAACAGGAGCTCCCTCACCCTGTCGCACATCGTATTCTCGCGAGTTTACCAAGGCTCCGATCGAATCGGGAGTCAGGTCAGCTATCACTGATATTCCACCGCTTACTCTCACATCGACAAAAACAGGATCGGTTATAACCTCGTATCCACGGCGGACATTGGTAACTTTCAGCGGTACTCGTTTGATGGTTCTCTCACCAAGACGTTCCACACGGATCAGGACTTTTACCTGCGGCGGGATAACCTCGATACCGTAAATATCGGGTATTACAAGGTTCAGTTGCAGTTCGGTCTTTCGCTTGACTTTACGCATGGAAACAGAATCGGTCATTATCGATTCAAGTCTCACTATCTTGCTGCGTGGACCGATAACCTGTACAGAGGAGGGTTTAATCTCGAAATCTCCGAGGAAGGTATAACCATCTGCAGGTTCTGCGGTTATCCGGGGAGATATGGGGAGTTTGAATTCAAGGCGGTCACCAAGTACAACTTCTATGGAATCAGGTGAAAAAACATCGATTACTTCAGCATCAAGTCCACCGGTGAAAATAACCATTTCAGGACGAGGTCTGAACGTGTAGAAATGCTTGATCGTAGTCAGGTCGAGATTAAGAAAAGGTTCACTGAAAAACCTTAGACGTACCAGCTCCTTTCCCTGAGCACGGAAGGTTACTTCCGCTTCAGTAGGGATCTCGTTGACAATGACCTTGCCCGGGCGAAGCCCTGCTATCTGGATGGGAATTGTGAGCAAGTGTTCATAATTCCTCTGGGTCACTACCAGAAACCAGAGCAGAGTCGCCAGAATGAATAATCCCGCCTTAATCCTGAAATTATCTCTCAACCAGCGTGGTATGAATTTCATTTTTCCTGTTCCGTTACACTCAGCAGAGTCATGCTATCACAGCCCGGCAGCAACTTAAAATATAGCGTAAATAAACTTTTATGTGGTTTGTTAGAGACACTTCGTATTCCGGTGGGTCTTGTCCCGACTTATTCGGGGGATGTGACCCACCGGTGGAACAGCGTCAGGTCACACCGAGACTTCGTCACGGCAAGACCCGACGCAACACGAAATGACGAGCAAGCTTGCCGTGCCACCTACTTATTACAGCAAGCCTAATATAATAAACAGGCAACACTCCTGCGGTTACCTACATCCTTCAATACAAATTCCCATTCACTGCATGACGGTCTCACTTTGGGACAACGGGGATGAAAATGACATCCACTCGGTCGTACTGCAGGAGATGGGACATCTCCATGCAGCAGTTCGCGGTCGCGGCGTTTATCAGGATCCGGTTGAGGAACAGCTTCGAGCAGTGCTTGTGTGTATGGATGAAGAGGATTGCTTATCACATCTTCCTTTGATCCGACTTCGACTACCCTCCCTAAGTACATCACCGCAATCTCATCGGCGACATGTTCAACAACCGAGAGATCGTGAGCTATAAACAGATATGCAAGGTGCAGTTTCTGCTGGAGATCCATAAGCAGATTCAGAATCTGTGCCTGAATGGAAACGTCCAGGGCTGACACCGGTTCGTCCAGTACAATGAAATCGGGTTCAACCGACAAGGCTCTCGCAATTCCGATCCTCTGCCGCTGCCCACCTGAAAACTCATGTGGATACCGCCCGGCGTAATCCATCGACAAACCGACATTCTCCAGAATTTCGGCAACCTTCTCATTAATCGATTTCCGTTCAACTATACGGTGGAAGCGCAGTATTTCCGATACCATCCCGCCAACCGTAATACGCGGATTGAGTGAACTGTATGGATCCTGAAATACAATCTGCATACGACGATGGATGTTTCTTCGGTCCGAACCACGCAGATTCTGCACCTCCAGCCCGTCGAAAACGATCCTCCCCGCCGTCGGTTCAATCAGCCTGATGATCGATCTTCCAGTGGTGGTCTTTCCGCAGCCTGATTCACCGACCAAGCCAAGAGTCCTGCCGGTGCGAACCGCAAACGAGACGTCATCAACTGCTTTAACCTGACCAATGGTCTTGCCAAACAGTCCTTTACGAATAGGGAAGAACTTCTTTAATCCCTCCACAGTCAGGAGGGCGTTGTTGCTTTTATTTGTCATTACTTTTCAGAAGATTTCGTGCCTCAGGGTGTCCTCGAGTTCTTTGAATTATTCACTCTAATAGTC
>JABMRV010000182.1 GCA_013202285.1 bacterium
AAGTCCGCCAGGCGGCGGATAACCTGGCGGAAGAACCTCATAATTGTCTATCCCTTAAGTATCTCGTCAACCTCTTCTTTATCAACATCCATAAGATATTTAATTCCGCTGATATCCGCCGCTTCGCGTGTCAGGGCGGCAATGTCATCCCTTTGAATGTGCTCCAGCGCGAATTTTCTGCTCCCGCACATGAGCTGTCGAAGCCCCTGTCCCAGCCGCTCATAGTAAGTGTAGAGTCCGATGGCGCCGGTGGGAAGCTGCTCAAACTCCTTGTCGCCGAGCTTCTCTCGCAGTTCGCCGGAGGTTACGAAGATCTCATCTCTTGTGCTACCGAACCGTTCGACATACACAGGCAATTCCTGGTTTTCAATCGTCTTTCCAATCGTTTTTCCGACCATTACAGCAGCGAGCGGGCTTCTTGCCATACCGATCAACTTCACATACGGCGCACCGAGAGCCAGTCCTTTATATATCTGGTCTTCAAACGTGAATCCGCCTGCCAGCGCCAACGCCGGAACCTTCATTCCTTTCTCATCAAGACGCTTGGTATATTGGTAAAGCAGCGAATGTATCTCCACAGTCGGCATGCCCCACTCGTTCATCATCCGCCAGGGACTCATCCCGGTGCCGCCTCCGGCGCCATCGACCGTAAGCAGGTCGATGCCGTACTTGGATGCAAAAAGAATCGCTCTTGCAAGGTCTGCAGGTCTGTAAGCGCCGGTTTTCAGGAAAATGTACTTTGCCCCGGCTTTGCGCAACTCTTCAACACGACTGGCGAAACCCTCTTCAGTGACCATTCCGACCCGTGAATGCCGTTCGAACTCAGTGAACGAACCACGCTCGAAAGCTTTGATAACAGCCTTATCCGTCGGGTTCGGCAGGACAACATAACCGCGTTTATAAAGCATCTGGGCTTTCTTGAGGCTCTTGATCTTGACCTCTCCGCCGATGTCTTTTGCGCCCTGTCCCCACTTAAGCTCGACTATTTCCACGCCAAATTCGTTAATGACATACTCTTGAACATAGAGTCGTGTGTCCTCAACGTTTGCCTGAACAATCGTTGCTCCCCAACCATCTATTTGATTGTCCTGAAATAACTTAATGCGTCGTTTCAGGTCAACAGTATCAACTACGCGACCGTTTTTTATAACTGACTGTGGATCCATACCGACGACATTCTCGCCAATGGTTAATCCTGTACCGGCTAATGCTGTACCGATAGCCAATCCTTCCCAGTTGTTTTTCGCCACATCCGTCGATCCGATACCGGGGATTATCCACGGGTAGCGGAACTTGATACCTTTATCATGTCCGAAATGAACTTCAAGATTAACATTCGAGAAAATTGCCTTGTCACTATCGGCTTCGATTCCAACGGCGCCGACCGCGGTTCCCATGATGTTAAAATGCGAGTAATCGACCGGATAATCCTTCTCGGAAGCTGTTGTAATGACTCCGAACGGTTGGGGATAAATAACTTCGTGTCCCCTGTAAGCTGATTTACCGATCTCGCACATGCCTATGCAGCCGTCAACACAGGTCACACACATGCCTGATATTGGCGTTATCGATCCTTCAGTCCGGTTTTTGGTTAATGTTGCGGCTGAACGGTTTATTACTGAAAAAGTCCCAGACATTTATTACTCCTTCTTAATCTGTTAATTTTCTAACTTTCTTTGATTTCGCATGCCACACAGGGATCCATGTAGCACATCATGTCATCAAACGGTTCTTTATCGACGCATGGCGGGCTTAAGTTTGCACACCCGCCGCAGATTGCTTTCTCCGGTTCAGTGAAAGTGCATCTGAGTTGACAGACAGGGCAGACATAGATACAACCACCGCATAACCGGCACTGCTCCGATTTGATGTCGAAAGGCGTTCCGATACTGCGCTCCTGTCCGCGCCCCCGAAATCCGATAGCTCCCGCCATCATCTGCTCTTTACACATCCGCACGCAGAGCCCGCACAGGATACAATCCTCGAACTCCTGACGGAAACGCTGCTGACGAACGTTGTATTTTGCTGCAAGGTCCTGGATGATCTTGGACTGTGGACTGGAAGCAAGCATTAGCTCAAGTATCATCTTGCGCGCTCGAAGAACACGACTCGACGCGGTTCTGACTTTAAGCCCCTCTTCCGCCGGATATGTGCAGGAGGTGACCAGTTTAGCTCTTTCGTCTTCCCCGATCTCCACTACGCACAACCTGCAGGCTCCGTAAGGCGTCAGTCCTTCCATGTGACACAGGGTGGGGATGGGGAAACCAAGAGATTGAGCAGCTTCGAGAATTGTCGTCCCCTTTTCGACTGAAGTATTTAATCCGTTTATTTTGAGTTTGATCATTTCTGGATTTCCATTTCTGATTGAGCATCCGCCTTTGCGATTTCCGGTTCATCCGATTTCGGTTTAGTGAATTCAAGATCGCAGCGCAAGCAGCGTATGGCTTCATGTTCAGCGTCCGCATCAGACATCGCTCTTTCCACCTCGATGAAGCTCTTACTGCGTCTCTTTACTGGAACGCGGGGCAACTCGATACGGTCGATCTCGCTTTGTTCTTCTTCATCGATTGGATAAGGTTCGATAAAAATCTTCGGTATTCTCGGTTGTTCAATCTGTCTGAGTTCTTCACCGCGGATGTACCGATCAATTATCACAGCCGCTTTTTTCCCGTCAGCAATTGCGGCAATTACTGTGTTCGGTCCTGAAACGACATCGCCTCCTGCAAAAACTCCCGGACGATTACATTCAAGCGTATTTTCATTCACCTGCAAAGTGTTCCATTTTGTTATTTCCAAACCGCCTTCAATATCCGGCTGGATTGAATTAACATCCGGTTGTTCACTGATGGCAACAATCAAGGTATCCAGCGGAAGCGTGAAATTAGAACCCTCTATCGGTTCCGGTCTGCGACGACCACTGGAGTCCATCTTACCAAGTTGATTCCTCTGGAACTCCAAACCCGCTAAACGACCGTTATCTGTTTCTATTCTTACCGGAGTCACCAGAGTCTCCAGTTTGATTCCCTCCTGGATTGCCGCCTCGATCTCCTCCTCAAAGGCGGGCATCTCTTCCTGTGTGCGGCGATAGAGAATGGTTACGTTTTCAACGTTTTCCTGGCGAAGAGCGGTTCGTGCGGCATCCACTGCTGAATTACCGCCTCCAATAACGCCTACCTTACCTTTTGCCAACTGTAAACCATTCTGATTAAAGGCTTTCAAAAATTCAATGGAAGGCAGGATTCCTTCGGCATCTTCACCCTCAAGTTGAAGTTGACGCCCTTTCTGAGCGCCTACTGCAATGAAAATCGCCTGATAGCCATCCTTAAACAGACTGTTAACAGTGAAATCAGTTCCGAGAGCGCTGTTGCATTTCAATGTAATATTCTCATCGAGTATCGCTTCTATCTCCTTTGTGAGCACATCCTGCGGAAGTCGATATGCCGGGATACAACTTAACAACATCCCGCCCGGTTTCGAGTCCATTTCAAAGATAGTAACCGGATAGCCCATGAGCGACAGGTAATGCGCTGCCGTCAGTCCTCCGGGACCGGCTCCCACGACTGCCACTTTTTCTGTTTTCTTCTCTGATGATCGCTTCGGCTGATATACCGAAGGATCTACGTTGTCAGTCACAAATCGCTTTAAGGCTCGGATCGCTACCGGGCGGTCGCCTGATTGACCCAACCGGCATCTTGATTCACACTTATGATCGCAGACACGGGCACAGATAGACGGGAACGGGTTCTCATGGCGAATTGATATATATGCCTCTTCATACTCGCCGCGTGAGATATGCGCAATATAACGCCAGGCTTCAGTTCCGATGGGGCATGTCGCCTGACAGGGAGCACCGACCAGATTCTTACACACAACCGCCCGACACCGTTTATCGATGATATGCTCTATATACTCCTCGCGGAAGTAGCGAAGCGTTGACAGCACCGGATTGGGAGCAGTCTGCCCCAAACCGCACATCGTTGTATCCGCCACGACGTGCGCCAGTTCTTCAAGCAGGTCTAAATGTTCAAGCGTACCGCGCCCTTCGGTAATGTCTTCTAATAACTCATACATCCGCTGAGTACCTTTACGGCAGGTATAGCATTTACCGCAGGACTCGTCTTTCAAAAAGTTCATATAATACTTGGCAATGTCAACCATGCAGGTGGTTTCATCCATCACAATCATTCCACCTGAACCCATGATAGACCCGGCTTTAGCCAGACTGTCATAGTCGATGGGAAGGTCGAACATACTTACAGGGATACATCCGCCTGATGGACCGCCGGTCTGAACAGCTTTTATACCTGCTTTACCGATTGAGCCGCCACCGATGTCGAAGACGATTTCACCGATAGTAATACCCATCGGTACTTCAACAAGACCTGTGTTTCTAACCTTACCGACCAGACTGAATATCTTTGTACCGCTGTTTCCCGGCACTCCTATCTTAGCATACTCGTCTGCACCTTCGCTTATTATCAAGGGTATATTACAGAGGGTCTCAACATTGTTAATGCAGGTTGGTCGTCCGTGAAGTCCTTTTTGAACGGGGTAGGGTGGTCTCTGTCGAGGCTCTCCCATTTTCCCTTCAATAGAACGGATCAGGGCAGTCTCTTCACCGCAGACAAAAGCGCCGGCTCCGCGTACGATTTCAATATCGAAATCTATACCGGTGTTTAGAATATTATTACCCAGGAGCCCAAGTTCACGTGCCTGTCGAAGAGCAATCAAGGTATGTTTTATAGCCAGAGGATATTCACTGCGTACGTATATAATCCCCTCTTTTGCACCGATGGCTATACCGGCAATGAACATTCCCTCGATAACAGAGTGTGGATTACCCTCCAACAGACTTCTATCCATATATGCGCCGGGATCGCCTTCATCCGCATTGCAAATAATATACTTCTGACCTGTTCCGTTACCGGCGGCACGTGCAAACTCCCATTTCTTACCGGTGGGGAAACCCGCTCCGCCTCGACCCCTGAGACCG
>JABMRV010000183.1 GCA_013202285.1 bacterium
CTGCGTTCGATCAACGATTCACGCTCTTCACAAGCCCAGCCAATACCGGGACTCAGATTAGTCAGGTCTATTAGCAACGGCAGCATGTTTGTAATCTTGTCCTTCTTGCAGGCAAAATAGTTCTTTTCAACGGCTACCGGATCAATGTCGAAACTGATGGTGTTCATCCCATTCTCAGCGGCAATGCGGCTGAATAATCCGGTGTTAGCGCCCAGATCCCAAACAGTACTTGCTTTGGAAATATCGAGGAACTTCGCAACAAGCTGACCTTTTTCGCTCAGAGCATCACTGGAATAATTCGTCGCTTCGTAATACTCTCCCCATTCGGTTTTGGCAGGCTGCCATTTCATCTTTTTAATCGCAGTCTCAAGACTGTCAATAATCCCGAGTCTGGATTGCTTTGAGATGCGACGCGCAGTTTTCACGCTGTCAACCTGCTTATCTGAATAGTAGTCCTGGCTGCGGGCGTGGAGGTAGATATGCAGGAATAGTGACATTCTGAACCGGCAGCGGAATGGCAGCAGCCTGGCAGCCAAATTGAGCGGAATTCCGTCAATGAACAACCGCATCATCAACCCCAGTCGGATGTCAGTATAGCTCATCAAAGCCAACGGTGCCAGGAAATGCTGACAGAATTGCTTATAGGCAACCCAGGGCTTTCCTTCCTCGTATTTCTCAAACGACAGAGTATCGATGAAAATCGGTTGGCAATCCCTGAACTGGATGTTGTAAGCGCTTGCATCCTTGAGCGACATACCGCGCTTGAGGGCTTGCTTCTCGATCTCAAGGGTAGCCAAAGCAGCATCCTTATACTGACTGAACGACCACTCGTAAGGATACGAAATAAAAGGGATGATTTCGGGTTTAATGATTTTGTAGGCGAGATCGGAGTTGGTTGATGGAATGTCGGATTCAGTATGTGGAATCAGTAATCCTCTATTACACAATCGCTCGTAAAGCCCTGATTCCGTCAGAAGATCAAAGTTATCCTGATAGCAGCGATTGACCTGCCTGTATAACTCACCATCGCGAGTGAACATGAAACCGCTTGGATCGCGGAATGAACCGGATAGTTTGACATCAGGACTCATATCAGAGTTCCTATTCGTCTTCGTCTTTATCGGGTTTTTTACCTTCGTCTTCATCACTATCAGGTTTTTTACCGCTGAAGAAGTCCTTTATCCTCTGCCAGAATATCTTAACAGAGAAAGCAGCGCCGACCAGCCCGGCAATAAGAATCTGCACAAGGTAGCTGCCTGTGCCGGGATCGAGGTAGGCGAAGGCGTTGTTGAAGCAACCGAGCATTCCTACAATCAGAACCGCAAGAAGTGATACTCTCATGGTGTAAAATTAATACTTGTTAAATTGTTAATCGGTATATCAAATAGTGGCGCTTGGAGGGCGGACTTTCAGTCCGCTCTGATGTGTAACCATCTCAGGCTGTCCGAAAACTCCAAACGTCAGTATAGTGGTGTCAGGCGTCCTCGCCTGACACATACAGTCATTGTTTTTCCGTTAGGCGAGGACGCCTGACGGCACTACTAATACATTATCGGACAGCCTGATTTAGTAACTCCTGCAAGAGTGGACTAAAAGTCCACCCTCCAAATGTTATGTTTCTGAGTACTGTATAACCGCCAGGTTACACTTCGTTTGAAACCTGGCGGGAACAATAGGATAAATCCGGCAGCTACCGGACTGGACATGCCACCCTCAGAGAAATTGAAATGAGAACTGAAGATATTAAACACGCGGATGTATTCGGTTTCGGTCACTGCTGTATCGATTACCTTGCCCTGCTCGATCCGTTTCCCGAAAAGGGGAAGAAGGGCGATGTCGTCGAATCGAGAATAATTGGCGGAGGACCGGTTCCAACAGCATTGTTGACCGTTGTCAAGTTCGGGCTTACCGCAGCGTTTTGCGGGAAGGTAGGCGATGACCGCGATGGCAGACAGGTAATCGAAGAGCTGCGAGCCGGTGGAGTGGATGTTTCTCCAATGATTATCGATAAAACAACGGCAACCGCCCGCGCTTTTATATGGATCGATGCACATGACGCTTCGAGATCGGTGGCGCTTGATAAGACAGGGCTGACCTGGGCGACGGCAGAGGAATTGAAAGAGGATCCGGTTCGTGGATGCCGCCTGTTTTTCTGTGATGGACGCGCTGTTGAGGCGTGTCTCAAGGGTTTGAAACTGGCGCGTGAATCAGGCGTCTTGACGCTTCTGGATACGGGTGCGGTTAGACAGCGTTTCGGGGAGATTCTTCGGTTAACGGATTATGCGGTGGTTTCCAGCGACCTTGCGGATACCCTCTCTCCGGGAACTGAACCTGATGAATTAGCCCGACTGTTAGTCCGGATGGGTGCGAATACGGCTGTCGTTACAGCAGGAGAAGAAGGCGCTTTCTGGTTCGACGGCTCTGTTGGAGGGCATGTCGGAGGTTTCGAGGTAGATGCAGTTGATACTACCGGAGCAGGAGATGTTTTTCATGGCGGATTTATATATGCTTTGTTGCAAGGTTCGGATTTAGTTGGTGCAATATCTTTTGCAAATGCTGCGGCTGCATTGTCCTGCCGTCGATTGTCAGGACGATTGGGTATCCCGGAATTGGATGAAGTTGAGGCGTTGCTTCGCGCGTCAGATTAAAATGATAATCCTGTTTGACCTAAACGAATAAACCGTTGACTAAACCGGTTACAAGGTTGAACCTTACTTGACAATGTTTGTAATGGTGTCTATATTTCCTGAATAGGTAAAAACGCATATTCTGAACCGGGAGAAATGGTGCCGAAAAAGAAGTTGGATAAGTCATGGTTGACAGAGGAAGCCCTGGAATTGCTTGACGAAGACTGGCGATACCGACTGTTACTGATTCTTCAGGATATACCTTCCTGGCCCCAGCTTAAATATGCTTACGCCATCAGCATGAATGGAACCCGGTTGAGTTATCCCATCGGACCGGATTTCGTTCGCATCGACGACGATTCATATTCGCCGGATACGTTTTTCTTCCTGGCAGGTATTATAGAGGATTTCCTGACCAACATCGACCATCCCTCTCCGGCTCAGGTAACTATTGAACTTGAACATGAGATACTCTATATTGCTTCCTGTGGGGAACTCTATCTTGTGGCATCTTTCTACAGTGGAGTACCGAGGGGATACATGTCCATGAAACTGACCAAGCGTATAAATCACCTGAGGCATCTGTGGCGGAAGGAACTGTAAGGCTCACTTGCCGGGAAGTAATCGGGAATGACAGGACTTACAAACAGCTCGAAACATGAGTAAGGTACTTTTAATTCCCGTCTATTCAATCCCGAATAAGTCGGGATTGCGATTGGATTGCACTTTCCACCACCGGCTGGCGCCGGTGGCTATTTACAGATTAATCCCTTCGGGATTTTATATGGATACAATAACCCACACGAAGTAGCAAGATGAATTCACCTCCAAAGAACACGCGAGCTTTTAAGAATATAGAGGCAGCCAGGAAGCGGTTCAGGAAAAGCAATGGACCTCAGCGTATCCTTGTTCTGAACCAGCAGGGTCTGCCTATCATGCAGATGTCCAGTATCGATGATTTTGCATTTATTATAGATGATGAGGAGTGCGCAGAGGTGGTCGATTTAGCGCGTACGGTTTACAACAGTATTCAGTCATATCGAGGTATAGAACCTTATCGCATTGCTTTCTTTTTCAACGATGAGGTGATCACTGTCGAACGAACCGGTCCTTTTATTATCCTTGTTAACTGGCAGGAAGAAGTGTTCCGGAGAAGATATAATTCGGAGACATATATCGAGAGACTGGAGAGTACTTTATTTGAGGAGCTAAGCTGATGAGAAGCGACTGGGTTGATCGAATTGCCTCCATATACGGCGTTAATTGTTCTCTTATTGTGGATGGAGATGGTTTGGTTGTTTCAATGGCGGGTTCAGCATCGGACAAAATAGCGCCTCATACCGCGCGGTTGGTCGAGCAATTGATGGAGAAGGTTGGTGTGAAAGCTCTGGATGAATGGAACTGGATCCAATGTGAGACCGAGAAAATAATTATCGGTATTACATACGTCTATGTCGGTGTATTGGTTCTCGTGATGCAATCCGACGCCAATATCAGCAAGGTGCAAATCGAAGCCGGCAACCTCCGCCGGGATCTTCGTAAACAATTCAAAGGTCCCTTTATTACCTGAAATTAAAGATTTTCAATGGCAACTCTGAACTTTGCACGTCGTGAACTACTGTGCAAAATTGTTTATTATGGACCGGGATTAGGCGGAAAGACGACTAATCTGCAGCATATTCATGCCAGAGTTCCGGAGAAATTCCGGGGAAACCTGACAAGTATTGAAACACGCGGGGATCGTACGCTGTTTTTCGACCTGTTACCGCTTGAGTATGGGAAGCTTCGGGGTTTCAGTATCCACCTCCAGCTTTACACCGTACCCGGACAGGTCTTCTACAATGCCTCCCGCAAGATAGTTCTCAAGGGAGTGGATGGAGTCGTATTCGTAGCCGACAGCCAGACTGGGAAGATGACGGAGAACATTGAAAGTTTGAAAAACCTGCGTGATAACCTGCATGAACTTGGTTCCGATATCGAAAAGCTGCCGATGGTTTTTCAATTCAATAAGCGTGATCTGGAACCTGCATACCCCGTAAGTGAACTGAGCCTGGAATTGAATCATCGGAATCTCAACTACTTCGAGGCAGTCGCAACCGAAGGTAAAGGTGTTTTCAGTACGCTCAAAAGTATCTCAGCGCTTGTTATAGATGATATCAAGAGTAAATTTAAGGTCTCCATTCCGCGTCCGGAGGTCAGAGTTCCACCGGTTGTCGCAGTCGAAGAGCTGGAAGCGATAACGGTTGAGAGACCATCGATGCAGCCTGAAGCAGTTCAACCGACAGGACGTATGGAAACTGCTGCACAAAGAGCGCCTGTTCAACCTTCAGTTACCGTACCCGAGGTTGAAATGAAGGAACAGGTTGTGGGCAGTGCGGTAGCGAGTGAAGAAACAACGGTTGAAGCAGAGGAAATGGAAGCACAAATGGGTGTCGAAATAGAACCAAGGGAAGGATTTATCAGGAAAA
>JABMRV010000184.1 GCA_013202285.1 bacterium
ACTGTTTCATCTGCCTCCCGAATTAAATACACATAATCCTGATATATCTCAAAGCTTATGATCCTAATTATATATAGATTCCCTACCACCTCTGGCTGCGATGGATCTGCTACTGAAATGATACTGAACCCGTTGCTACTTGTTATATAAGCATAATCGCCAACGACCTTAATGCTGCTCGGGTTATAGTCGGGCGGTCCTGAGCCCACCTCGTAAATGTTATTCACATCCGCAATTGACAGAATCTTCAAACCGCCTGAACCATCCGCAAGATAACACAGGGTATCACAGATAACGAATCCGCCCGCGCTACCCGGAGTGGGATAGCGCACTAATTCCACCGGTTCATCAATACCTTCATCAGGATCGAATCTGTAGATCATCAAGCCGTAACCGTTAGTCGCGAAGACAAGATCGTCAACTGCCTCGATGTCTTTCCAGTAGCCGGTGACGAGACAGTCGGAAATTCTGTCGATCCCGGCATCCTGGGCATTGGCAGAGATACTGATGACAGATATCAGCATGAACATTACAAATTTTTCGGTTGTCATTTCATTCTCTCAAAATATGAAAGGGAGCAGTTCGCGTTGAACTGCTCCCTTAATATTACAACATTTACTTAACCAGTGCAACTTTCATCGTACTCATGCGATTTTCACCGATCATTTTGAACATATAAATCCCTGAAGGAAGGTCTCGCGCTTCCCATGAAACACTGTATTCACCCGGAGTACGCACACCTTCGAACAGAACGGCAACCTCCCTGCCGGATAAGTCGTAAACCGCCAATTTCACATGATCCCTGCAGTCAATGAGATATCTTACCCTGGCAAACGAATTAAACGGGTTGGGATATACGCCGGACAGTTTGAACTCCTGAGGCATCATATTCCGGTTCTGTCCGTTTTCCATATCCGTCAGCCGCATAAGAAGACCAGCCTGTTCAGCAGCCAGAGCTCGCCGGTCCGCTACACTGTTAATGTGATTGAGGTCAAGAACTTCATTCAGCTCAAGGAAATGGTAGCGAGCAATTATCTCCTCCGCCTCGTTTTCAGCATCCTCAGCCACACTATCATACATTTCCATGGCATCCTCCAGCCTTCCCTGAGTTACAAGGGATCGAGGAACCATTATACGGGCGATCCTCGCCAACTCGGAACTCCTGTTTCTCGCTCCAAGAGATGTATAAAATCTACGTAACTCCCCGAAATCCATATCAAGCCTTTGGTAACAGTCCGGCAGCAATCTCAGGGATTTTATAGCATCGACGCTTTCTGGTCGATGACTGATTATCCATTGCAGGATTCGCAGAGCGCTCTCCGTTTCACCTTCCCGGAACAACCCAACCGCCTCGCTGAACGTATTATCGAAATCGGCTATTTCGGGATCGTCATCGACAGCTTCTCCCAGCCAGTTGGCTACATTAATATTTTCAAGACCACCATCAAAGAACCAATCTTCTCCCAAGGGATTATTTGGAGGAGGATTCTCAAGGTCATCCTGGTTCCAGTAACATCCCTGAGCGTCTAACTGATTCGGATTCCATACCGGATCTTTGTAGATGGAATAACCGTGATCGTTCTCTTCCTCCTCGTATATATCCCAATCTGCAAAATCGGGATATGAGCTGAGTGTAAGATAAATCTCGGCACCCTGCCATTCATCATCCTCGGGTCCTTGTGGATCGAACTCCTGACCGTTATTGCGAATATCGACGTTTGGAGGTACTCCAAACTCGTCCCACGGCTCAATAATTGGGTCGCCATCAGCGATATAGAGCCCCGTTACTCCGTTATTCTCACAGGTGACGTTGGTCATATCGACCAGCGAGCTTGACAGGATCATCATGCCGGTTTCGTAAGGTGCGTAGAGATTGTCTCCGCAGTGGTGGATATAGGTGTTTTCAACCCAGACATCAAGCGCGCTGCAGGATGATATCTTTATCCCCACGTTGTCTGTGGATGGAAATTCATCGACTATATTGCCGATCATGTTTGGGTCTGGATTTTCAGCGCTTTCAGGATGAAAGCCAGATATTTCGACCGGTGAGTTGTATATAGTGATTCCTCTGCATTCACAGTTGAGAATCCTGCAATCGATGACTGGGATCCTGGTTACCCCGTCACCGACGACACTGGAGAAATAAATGCCGCACCAGGCATCCTCGATGTTTGTCCAGCTTATGTCACTGTCCTCACTCGCGGTACTTGTAAACTGGATTTGATCCCATATTTCAGTTACCTGTTCCTCGCCATCCATATAAGTGTAACCTTTGAAAATAACTTCTTCATCTTCATCGCCATTAACGTGTATCTCACCATGGATTTTGAACGTAACATCTTCAAACATCTCTATGTAAACCATGGCTTCAATATTCAGTGTTGACTCCACTGGAATATTGAAGTTGCTGATCGCCCGGTAATAATCCCGTACGAGCGTACCATTCATTTCGTCCTCATCATCTCCGATAACATTGTAAGGACTAAAATCGAATAGGATAGCGCCTTCACCGCCATAGGCTCCGATATCAATTGCAGAACCGTCCTTTTCCACAAATTCATCATTGAACTCGCCATCTATTTTGGCGTCAAATTCACCGGGACCTTGACCCACGAAAATTTCCGCAGAACCACCTTCATTGATCATTCCCGAATTCCAGAATAGATGAAAATCCTCGTTATCTGCATCGACATATAACGGATCATTAACATCCAATTCCACAGTGGGATTGGATGTGCAGTTCTCAACGTTATCGTCATTGTTTTGAAATCCGTTGTTTGGAAAAATGGGTTCATTTTCGTGTGCATCGGGATTATGGATTCCGAAATCCTCATTACCAGAGAGGATATTGTTTTGTAACCAGTCTCCATCAGCACGATCCGGGCAGTCGGGACCTATCCAGATTCCAGAAGCTTCCGCCTGGACATTGCCATTGTTATGAAAAACATTGTTGTATACTACAAACGTATGTTCTTCATTATTTCTGAATGCATACTCGTCAATCCGTAATCCCTGATACTCTGCGCCGTACTGAATATTATTGCTAATATCGACATGCCGCGGACAAACTTCTTGACCATTAAACTGGATACAAATCCCGGAGTTAGCTCCTTCAATTACGTTATTCAAGATTTCGGTGTATCGGTTTCCGTTAGCTCCGTCATCACCGTCATCATAAATAACGGCTCCACCCAAGAACCCGTACAACCTGATATTGGCGAGTCGAGGTGGTGTATTCAGGACATGATCTTGCTCCCAATCTACAGGAGTGGCTGTGTCTCCATTGTTGCTGAACACATTACCACGAATTTTAATGCCTGCTTCTTCTCCTTCTCCTTTTCTTACAATTATACCTTCCCAGTCGTTGTCGGTTATGGTGCATTGTTCTACGAATCCAAGTTGAGCTTCTCCGCTGAAATCGTAATAGATTCCACGACGCTGATTATTCACTATTTTACAAGATGTTATGTGGACGAAACTGGTCATGTCGACAAATCTCATTCCATCCCATGAATTGCGTTCAGCGAATGTATTCTCGATATCAATGGTATATTCTAATCCGTAGATTCCTTGTTGCAAGAAATATAGACCTGCGCCCCTATCTTCATCCGGATTAGGATTATCGGTTCCATTATCACTGAAGACGGAATTCAGAATGTCATAATCTACGCCTTCAAAAAAGTATGAAGCCAATCCGTGGGCACCACACCACTGAATATCACAGTCAGCATCGATAAGCATATCGCCAGCTACAATATTCCAGGCTTCATCCCCATTTTCAGGATCAGGTCGGGGGTCGTTAATCTTAATTCCGATATCTGTTATCGGATCATCTTCATCATCCATATCTACGTTGTAGAGTGTTAGAACAAAATCCACTATCTCGCCGTGGACAACGATACCACTTGTTTCACTGTCGCTAAGGTTGCTTTCTTCGGGACCTTGATCTGTTCCCAAAACCAGAACAGGTGTGTTACCTGTTAATCTAATCATCCCACGCCAATCGGCATCACCCGGATCAGGATCGGCGCCTGCGCCGCCACCACGAAATTCAACGTGATTAAGCGTCACAATGCCCTGGTTGTCATTCAAACCTCCATCGTCGTCACCAACAATCGTAATGGCTTCCCAATTATCTCCCTGTCCGCCTTGACCTTCCGCCAGACGCTGAAAGACAATCGGATTAGCGCCATTTAATCCGGTAGTTATCCTACCTACAACGATAATCTCAACGCCATCATCGAGTTGGATTACCACGCCCTCATCGATTGTTAGGATTTCATCAGCATCGATGGTGTAATCATTCGGGACATTAGTATGAATGATATAATCAGGATCGCCTAACTGTTCCGTAAATCCTTCTGCAATCTCAGCTTCAAAATCTGGCTGATTCCAGATGTCAATGGGCACTGAGTACGATGCGGGTACAAAGCACAAAATTAAAAACAGACATACTAAGGTTGAAGTAAACTTCATGTTAAACTCCTTTTTTGGATTTGGATTTTCCAGAAAATTTCCTTACTTTGCATTTGTAAATTAACTGAGGATTCATTTACTCAGTCATTTCGATCAGATTTTTGGCGGTTGCTGACCCTTAAATCAGAATTGTGACCTTCACTGAATATTCATGTGTAAAGGGACAGCAGGTTGTTAAATGAATTTCATAATAAGCTCCTTAAATAATAGCCAGGAGCTGACATAGTTAAGAGAGGGAGAGGGATTGCTCCCGGGTAATTCCTCATCTCACCGGTCGGGCGCGTCGCATGTTTCCATTTTGGCAGACGCGCCTGACTTTTTTATTGAAGCGTTACCGCTTTCAATTAACAACCCAACCGAAGCATCACACCTGGGTGAGGCATCATAGATTCGCAAAATTAATCTTGGAATTAACCGAATCCGGATTGAATTGGGATACTGCTGTGTTTATGGTCATCCTGAAACATCTTTGGCTCGCATCCAAGTAAATAATATTACAATGATTAAACTAAAGATCGGATCATATTCTATTCAATCATTCATCCTTGTCTCAGGTTAACAAGCCGGTTTGCTGATCCTCGCTTATCAATATAGAGAGTGTTGAAGTTCGATGCAAAAGATTTCCTCTTTTTCCTCAAATTGAAGAATCTCGTTGCAGCGACACAAGTTAACTTTTCTGAAAATGTCACTAATTCCTCAGTTTATTGTGAAATTCCAATATTGACTACACAGAGTAGCAGGATGGAGATCAAGAGTAATAAAGTCTCTCTTTGATCTTCTGATTGATGAGTGCTTATCGTATAAGTATCAATTTGGTTACCCTCTCACGACCATCGACATTCAAATGAAGCAAGTACATACCCGATGATTCCCCTTCCGCATTCCAGATGGTGCAGTAATGCCCTGCTGATTGCTTCTCATTCGCAAAACTTGCAACCTCTCTTCCTGCAAGATCGTACAACTTCAATGTGACAAACCCGGCCCGGTCGAGGCTGTATCTGATGCTGGTTGAGGAGTTAAACGGATTGGGATAGACCGATATAAGCTCATAAACCACTGGTAACTTATCTAATTCTACCTCATTATTGAGGCTGTTAAAGAATACTACTTCCACAGAATCGTTTAACTCGCCATCAGAAGCTATGAAAATGGGATGATAGATGCCGGAATCTCCCTCAGTGGTTTGCCAACGGAAACCGGCGCTGCCATCACCGTTATCCCTGAATTCGATATTATCGGGCAGATCGACCACAGCCATATCAAGCGTCAGTTCATCATCGTTGCGGTCACGGGCGGTCAGATTGATCTCTATCAGGTCACCGGATGTGAATTCAACCCTGTCCCGCGGAATGTCAACCCACTGCGGAACCACGTTGATGGTTTCTGAACAGTCGTATATTCCCATGCCGGTCTGGTCAGCTACATAGACGAGGTCACCCTCAACAAAGACATCCCAGGCATAACCAGGTGTGTCAAACCAGCAGACCTCTTCCGGTTCTTCAGGATTCGATATGTCGATCACTCGCAAACCTGCGTATGCATCAGCTATATATGCATAGTCATAAGCTACCCAGACTGCTTCAGCTTTTCCGGGTGTAGGACAAAAACCTATTCTTTCGGGATTATCAGGATCGGAAATATCGATGATATTCAGACAGAATGGATTATCAAAATCTTGTGAATGAGTCGTTAAATAGGCATAATTACCAACTGAATAGACATCATCCGGAGAACCATAACCGTCATTGAAAGTATACAGAAATCCCCTCTCTTCTATATTATTCGGATTTGAAACATCGATTATGTACATTCCCAGATTTGCCCCGCGATTTCTAATATCATCGTTGACAACACATGCAAGATTTCCGGAAACAGAGACACTACGTGGTCTGTGGGTTGTATCGTTATGGCAGATAAGAAAAGGATTGGACGGACTCGCCACATTAAATGAAGCTAAGCCCTTACCTCCAAAGGTTCCAAAAGCGAAATCATTATTAACGACAAAGTCCCATAATACATATTCAATGACAAGACTTCCAAGTTCAACGGGAATGACTGGATTACTTAAATCATATACGTGCATTCTGTTATATAAGAGATAAGCTAAACCTTCTGAAAACACTATTTTCCTTCCGTACAAGCGATTCTCAAATCTTACTTCGAGTTCCACAGGATCAGAGGGATCAGATATGTCTATCATACGCTGCAAACCACTATTAAAGTCCGTAAACACTGCAATATCCTCTGAAGCTGATACTGATACAATATCCAAAAAACAGTCGCTGAATTGTCCCATAAGACGAACATTTTCAGGATCGGAGATATCCACCGTACAAAATCCCTCTTGATTTGCAGTAATATATGCCACATCATCGAGTATAAAGATTTCCCTTGAATTAATTCCCCGAAGGTCATAGAAATCAAGAAAATCGATACTACCCGGGTCAGAAATGTTAAAAACGGATATTGTAAAGGAAGAGCCGGCAAGGTATAAATAATCATCAGATATAGAGATTCCCCAACCGGACTGGCATTCAGTATTATATCTATCCAGTTCTTGCGGATTTGACGGATCGGAAATGTCCAATGAAAACAGGAAAATGGTATCTTCATCGTCTTTAAAGCCGGTAACGTAAGCTGTTTCGCCGGTTATGAAAATATCAGCAGTTTCCCCGGAGTTGAAATATCCGACAGAATCGGGATCTTCGGGATCGGAAACGTCAAAGACTATCAGACCCGCATCATCACCACCAATGCAAGCCAGATAGGCATAATTGCCTGAAATCCAAACCCGATAACCCTTATCGCTAACATGTTGGAAACCGATTTCCTGTGGATTTTCAGGATCAGAAATATCTACAACTCTTAATGCACCTTCATTTATACGTGGATTGTATCCTCCCTCTGAAACGTAGGCATAATTTCCTACAACGAAGACATCACAGGCGATTCCGAGCGTTTCAAGGTAACCGGTTTCAGTTGGGTTTTCCGGATTAGAGATATCGATTATTCTTAAACCGCTTTGCTTTCCATCAGTAATGTAGGCATAATCACCCGAAACATAAACACCTTGGGCTTCCAATGGATTGTCATCCCAGAAGCCGACCAATTCGGGACTTTCCGGATCGGATATATTTAGAATCTGAAGCCCGGATAATTCTGTAGTTACGAATGCATAATCACCGCGTACGAATAGATCCCTGGCTTTATCCCAGCCATTGATCCTTCCGACTTCATCAATACCGGAATTTTGAGCAAGGACATGAACGGGTAAGAACATAATCATGAGCAGAAATGTGAATACGGGAAAGGAAGAAAACTGATACTTCATGAAATACCTCAGGATTCTGGATGAAAGTTAATAATTTCTCCGACCTCCTCTCATACCCATTACAATCCGGGTATGAGAGGAGCATGAGAGAATAAAGCTAATCAAGCAAAGCCGCTAATTATCCTGTACGATATTAATCAGAAAGAAGCAACTTAGCTTGATCATTTTAGTAGTACTATTTGCTGTGTCAACATCTTGTCATCACTACTTAATTTAACAAGATATACACCGGAAGGCAAATCTCCCGCATTAAGGGTAAGTGAATGACTGCCTGCTTTAACGAAACCGGCTTCCAGGGTTTCCATAAGACGACCATTCGTGTCAAAAAGGGACAGGTTAATCTCACCAGCTTCAGGCAGAGAATAACTCAGGTACGTTGTGGCATTGAAGGGGTTGGGATATGCCGGATCGAGCATGAAACATGCCGGTACTGATGTTTTGACATTCAAACCTTTTTCAATAGCTGCAGTTTCCAGGGCTTCAAGTCGTTCCATTTTAATGAAATAAGCATTTGAATGCCTCTCACCACTACTAACATCGTATTTATCACCTTTTATGCAGTTATATTCAAGTTCAACTAATGCAATCTTCATTTCATTGCGCAGTGAATCAACCACATTATCGAAAGAGGATCGAAGGCTCTTAAACTCAGCCAAAGCCTGATCAGATCGTCCCATGGAGCAAAGAGCTCTTATGGATCGATGCTGAGCTTTATCCCGCACCTGTTCATTCGGGTGATTTTCAATTACATCAGTGCAGAATTGCCTGAAATCATTCAAGTCGTGTCCAGCTTTCTTCATGCATTTCATTAAAAAGCTGATGGATGATTTCTGGTGTGCCTGTTTCGGATCGCTGTAAACCGCAGATTTGAAATATGGAACTGCTTCGGCGAATTCCCCATTTCGCATGTGCCTCAAGGCAATTTCAAAATCGTTGATGTTCGCTATATAGGCACCTGCAAAAGGATCATAGACGACGTACGTTGTGTTGGCAAACATCGCATCTACTTCAGCTTGGACGGCGCTATCCCACCAGCAATTTGTGACATCCCAGTAGTCGGTAAGGTTATCATCATTAACCACATAATCATCTCCATCGTCCTTCTCAACATTGTTGTAATGGAATTCCGTACCCTCAGCACCAGCGTCAATTCGTATTTCGAATTCACCATTGCTGCTTAAAGCAACGCCACCGCCGCCATTATCCAGGTCGGCATCGGTGTCATCGTCAAGCATTAGTCCAAATAACTCATTATCGTAAATATAGATTTCCTCGTCCTCATCGCCTCCACCGACTCTACATGAAGAATCGGATATTTTTAAACCTGCTGAAGTAAGTAATTCATTTCCATTATGATGTAATCCTCGATTTTCATCCTCACGTCCTCCCTCAATGATAACATCATCCGATCCGCTAACAGAGATGCCTCCATATTCACAATGATGAATATCAGGATTTTCAATGCTAACTTCGATTAACGATCCGGATATAAAGATTCCCCATCCTTCGCAGTTATAAACCTCCACGTTTTCAATGTTTGAAACATCACTTGGGGGTCCCTCGCACGGCTCAAATGTGATGCCATTTGGATGATTGTATTTTGCATCGGTAACAACGACCCATTTGAGATAATTATCTTCGGATGATTCTTCAAATACGATTCCTCCCCAGGAAGTTCTGGAACCTACTTCGCCATAGCCGCGAAAGATTATGGAATCAGCTTCGCTGTCGGCGATTGCCTCAAGTTTTCCATCGACAGAGAACTCATAAGCTCCCATTACCAGAATAAGAGCTTTATCACTGAAAGAATAAGTTCTACCTGCTTTAACGGTGAAATCTTCTGTTAGATGATATGTGGTAGATGGCAGATCATCAAGGTTTTCATCAATATCACCTGGCCCGAGATCGATAAAAAACTCACTATTAGAGAAATATTCAAAATCATCAGCATATTCTCCGCCAAACAGTCCACAGTCTCTGTCAGAGCCGTCCGGATCTTCGGCGGTATCATCCACATCAATTAAAGAATAATTATCATCATCCAGGAGTATGTGGAAATCTGCTGTTGGATAGTCGGGACTGACAAGGATTACCGTAACGTCATCACCATTGTCAATGATACAGTTTGCATCGTCATCATCGCAATTATAGAAATCCGTGTCATTATCTTTGAAGGCATTGTTCGCCGGTACATCTGGATCATCATCAGGAAATTCGATGCCCCTCCAGCACGAACCGATTATGTTAAGGTTGAAATCGATCCCTGGTGGCCAAACATCTTCGCCATGAGAATCGAATTCTACACCCACTACAGTTTCCCAGATTACGCAGTTGTGAATGTTCATATCAAAATCAAGTTCACCTTGAGGATCGCCATCTTCGAAATTGAAACCAGCATCAGTGCAGTTGTATATTGCAATATTGGAAATCTCAAGATCCTCATCTGGAGGCTGACCAGCAAGGGAGTGAAATGTTATTCCCTTTGCGAAGTTATACAACCTGCAGTTTCTGATAAAACCCCAAGACGTTAGATTCCCATACATACCTAGAGAACCACCATTTGCATTAACACCACTGATCTCTACAAATCCCTGTATCTGAATTCCACCGCCTAAATTATCTATGAAATCAGAATCTTTGATTAAGAGGGCTGATATGCTTTCATCCTGTCCCACAAAGGATCTGGCGATACCCCAACCGTCACTCGAATCGATGAAACAGGATTCGATGTTGACGTCTCCTCTGTCTTCATCAATAAAGATACCGTCCGTGTCACTGAAACGGACATAACAATCTTCGAGGTCCAGATCGCCACCCTCGCTGACTTCAATAAGAGCAGTGCTGCAGCCGCCATACTCAAATACAGTATAATCTGCAACAAGCTCTCCTTCATAAGTTAAAGCGCCATTGAGCTTTATACCTACGTACTCCCCCTTTACAGCTGGGATCTCGTTGGTAAACCAAACCCGATTGGTGCCAGTACCTTCACATATAAGCTGACCTCGAACCTCAAGGGTAGGGTACATGGGTGAACCAAAATCACCTCCGTAATCGTAGTCGAACACAACGACTACACCCTGGTTGATTGTTAAGGTAGCATCGTCCGGCACATAACAATCCCCGGCGATGATAAATTCATCGGCGGATGTCCACACGTTGCTGGCAGCAGAGCCGGTCAGATCCTGATTTTTGCCGTCCTCACCAAACACAAAAGTCGTTGCAAACGCGTTTGAGACGGACAGCAGGAGTGCGCAAGTTAAAACAAGCGCCATGAATTTTGTTGATCCGTACATTTTAAACCTCCAATAATTTGAATTCGGGGGTTTCTTTAGTATAATGTACAGGTTCGGTACGACACCCCCGAGGTAGATCGTATCGTCCTGTGTCGGGCGCGTCGCATGTTTCCATTTTAGCTGACGCGCCCGATGTCTTTTATTGAAGTCAATCATGTCCGAATGTTGACAACTGAATACTGGCAGAAATTTGAGACAACATCTTTTCAGAGTCTTATCAAAATTCATCGAATGATTATCTTTACTTTGTCAGATCCTCCACCGGAGCATCAGGAGCTGTACTCTTTACAGCTTCGATACCGTTTTCGTGAGCTTGTTTCGTGGTATATAACTCGCTTTTACCGATGA
>JABMRV010000185.1 GCA_013202285.1 bacterium
CGTGATGAGAAATCCCACGTAGCTGCGTGGAGTTTTTTGGAAATTCGGTTGACATGTTCCGAGCCCTTGTCTTCTTACCATACATCTTTCTCTGTGATACCTGTCACCGTGTATTCCCATCGAAAGCGACGTCCATCAAAATGGAGGATAAACTTGCACTTCCGTCGACGCAGAATAATCGCTTTGAGAATCCGGTTTACTTCAACCAGTTGCTCTGTCACTCGCTTACGTGATTGACCATCATGCAATTGGTTGGAATGTTTTTGACCATCAGACATTCCTCTTCCAGGTAATCTCAAAGTTCATCGTTAAGCCTCTCCATGCCTGCTGCGTAGTATCCGGCATCGATCTCACAACCCCAGTACTGCCGTCCGCTTAAATAGGCTGCGACACAGGTCGATGCCACACCGCCGAACGGATCAGTGACCAACGTTCCCTCAACTGTCGTGGCTTCGATCAATGGTCGCAATAGATCAATCGGCTTTTCAGTCGGGTGGCGATCTGATAAATCTTTAACGACCACAATCACATCACCCATAGGCTTTATCAACAGTGGATTGCCCTTGACAGCATGGATGATATGTTCATACTTGGGTGTGAAAGCACCACACAGAGTTCCTGATTCATGACGATTCTTCACCCACACCAGAATCCCTCGAACAACATATCCCGCATTCTCTATAGCTATTCTGATGGACAATTCACTCCTCCAAGTGCAGAATATCAGCAGATGAGCGTCCACAGTCAGTTTTGGATTTATCGCCATCAACAGCGCTTCCAGCTCCATAGCCGCCTGTTCAGATACTGCATCGTAAGCAATCGGGTCGTTCCTGACTCTCTTCCGGTGACCTTGATACACTTGGTCATAAGGCGGTTCAGTTAGTAACAGCGATACCGAGCGATCTGTCAGCTTGCCGATGTGGTCACGCCAATCGCCCTGATACCAGCCGTCAACCATCCGATCCTGGCAGGCTTCGACTTGCGATTCCGTTCTTTCACGCTTAACTTGCCGTTTAGCCATTCGTATGTCCTTCGCTTCACTGGATATAATCTTAGTCATTATTGTTCTTTGGAAGGTCGGTGGCTTCTTCATCAGACCGATAACATCTTTCCTGGTGATCCGGGCATCGTGGCTAAGGATGATATCTCTGGCATCACCGCCACAGTTTTCGGCGATGGTATCAACTGCGTTGGCATATTGGGCGTCACGACGGATAGTTGCAGGATCAATCTTATGCTGAACAGCAAGCCGATCGGCAGTTTTAAAGTGCGCACTCTGCGCACAATTATCTTTCGGTCGTCCGACATTCAGTTTCTCACTCTCGTACTGCTTTCCCCTGATATAGCTCAATTGGTTGGGAGACAGGTTGCGCCGACCGAACTGGTTGTTGATGATCCATCGCCTGGCAGCATCGCGGTCGGGAAGCAATAGTTCGGTCGAATCATAGTGAATGTTATGCTTCTGACAAATCTCAAGGCGGTTATGTCCATCCAGCAAAATCCCGTGACCACCCCAGATCACGAGAGGATCCCGGCAGCCCTCAGCCAATAGGTTGACTTCAAGTTGCTGCCGCTCATCAGTAGTCAAATGTGGAATCAGGGCTTTTAATTCAGGATCAATAGTAATGTTCGTTGTCATTCGGTTATCCGTGTTGAATCATTACGTGAATGAGAATCCGGCTGCAGGGGAAGATTTGAAACCTGCTCCCCCGCGAGAGCACCATTTTCAGCTTGCCCTTGCGAGGTGCTTCGAGCTTTGGATTTTGACTTTCCTAAAATCCCGCCAGTAGAGGACTTCAGAACAGTCACATACGGACTCTTATGTGACCCTTTCACGAGTATCGATCCCGAATTCATAAAGACTTACAACCTCCGATTCCCTGTGTTATGTGACTCTTTATTTCCATTTTTCAGAAAACACCACGCTGTTCAGGTGATAATCACAATCGCCCACGTGCGACGACTGTTTCTGGTCGAGCAACCACTCCAGACCGCCTCCAGTTTGCCCACACGTGCCACCGTGTGCGTCCGTTTTTGCGTCATACGTCCACGACCTCGGCATCTTCGATCTCAAAGCCCTCACCCGGCAGACTTCGCACCTCTTTCCCTTCATCGAGTTCCTTTTGACGTTGTCTCGTCTTCTCAATCAATTCCAAAGCCCACTGTGCTGGACTTGGCAGGTTAATATCCGTTCCCTTCCTGGCATGTCTGGTGATCTTCAATGCTTCCAAGTGTCTGATCAGTGTCTTCGATAGAAAATCCAGACTGTTCGGTTGTGCGTCACCCTCGATAGCACGCTGCAACCGGATGAATACCATCCCCGCCGTAACCGCGATGGCGTAATCCGACGACTCGTTCATGTCCGGGATATCGTTCTTCAAGCCGTCCATGAAGCGATTAAACATCTCCTCCTCTCCCGGTTTCAGAAAGCGGTCCACAAAGCATCCATGAACCAACGCATGTAAGTTCTTCTTGGGAGCACCACCAGGGTTTTTAGGATTAGCGCCGTGCATACGGCAAACATCGTATCCCTTTACAGCTGGGTTCTTGCATCGCTCACCAGACAACTTACTTGTCGCCTTACATTGTTTTCTCACGTTCTTTAATGGCATGCTATCTTTTACTTGCCCTCTGGGTTGTATTCGTTATCCGGCGGCGGCGCGGGGAGGCGTTTTTGCCATGATATCCGGAGTATGTATCACATTTCATTCGTTTAATCCGATTTACAGAGATCATCATTTATTATGGGGAGGATAAGGTTTCATCTTCCAACCGGTTCTTCTATCCCACTGCACCAGGCGAAACACATACTGAGGAAACTGCTGTGCAGCGACCTTGATTTTAACGTTAGCATCCTCCATCATGAACCCTTTTACCTCATGAAATTCAATAGAGCCATCCGACAGCATCACTTCGAAGTCCGGTTTATAATAAGTCTTATCAGCCAGCTTCAGATTATGTCGTTCGAAGCTGAAACTGTGGATTGCACCTGCAAGCTGGAGTGTGCGTAGATGGTCGGCGTATCTTTTTTCAAGATTATTCATACTGGTAGGTGTTTTGGTTCGACCCCTTCCGTGAAAATGACAGGTTCTTTTCAATTGAACACCTTCGTTTTTTAACTTTCGGACACTTATGGACGCGAAATTCCAAAAGAATTCCAAAAGTTTCTCTATTCTAATTATTTGTTTAATAATTAGATAGAACAATAATAATATACTTATGGACTCTTGGACGCACTCCTATACACAAACATGAGTGTATGCGGACTATAAAAACGTCCAAGAGTGACTTAACTCGTGTTATATCCCTAAGGTCTTTTGGAAAACTCTTGGAATGTGAATTCCATAAGTCGCTTAACTCGTGTTATATTCTTAAGATCTTTTGGAATGGATAATTCCATAAGTTGCATCTAAGCTAATCCTCATCTTTATTGTCAATAGCGACATAGGCGATCCGACCCCGTCCTGCAGTCTTGATCTTGGTCAGAACGATTTTCCCGCCGTTGATCAATGTCTCGATAGCCGGTCTTCTATCCTTCGGAGCGAAGGAACGAAACGGTTTCTTCTTATTCATATCTCTTTCTGTCACTCCTTTCTCACCGGCTGATTGAATCGCCTGATAGAAATCGTTGGTCATCTTCTCGAACGGGCTATCGGCAACCCGCATCAGGACTTCACAGGCAAGTTTTTCTACGTGGTGGCTTACAAACTGAATTGCCCACCTTGCATGTAGTTCATCTACTATAGGATCGTGGATGTTATCAGCACAGCCACAGACCAGAGCAAGCTTATCGGCATGTTCCCAGGCTCGTTTCCAAAGATCACAAGTAGTTATCTCGCTGCAACTGTTTATTATTTCATTGATATTCTGTTCAAACTGATCTAACAACTTTCGTGCGATATCTGTTTTATTGACGACGATCGGTGATGCAGGGTTGATCCCACTCAGGTTGCCATTCCCTAACCGCAGCATTTGAACCGTCCTGATCCATTGTAAGATGACAGCAGGCACATCCGGTGGATTCGGTAATCGTCGCCGGGGAGGACGCGGCACCTTTGAGTTATCCACCACGATAAAGCGATTAAGATAGCCGGACACGATGTGCTTCGAAGTGATTGACTCGTAAAAGATGTCCGGAGTTGTAGTCGCATGTAAAGAACAACAGGGGTATTCGATCTTAGAACGCGGTCTGAGCCTTTGATCTGCGTATTCAGTGCCGACTATAATACCATCAGTGCTGCTGAACAATTTTATCAAGTTGGTCATGATCTCGAGGTTATAACGAGCGGTGTTTCTGAGCTGTAAAGACTGCATTAGCTGCCCGAACTCGTCCAACTGAAAAAGAACACTGGATGTCATTTCCAACCGGGTCATGAGCGCCTGCCCGCTGGCGAGGTTCTCACCGCCGTTGAGTTCATTGAGGTCAGCGGCATTCAGGATTACCTTGACCATTTTACGTGGATGCTCCTTGCCACTGGCGGTCGTTCCGATGCTCACGAGATAGAGATTTGTTCGGAGACCGGACTCCCCGCGGACCTTCCGTCCCAGGATCGTCCCCGCCAGGGTCAGCGCTGCATTTACTGCATACGGCGGTTGCGGATATGGAGCAGTTTCCACGATGAATCGAACGATATCGCCTATGATTCCAGGTGGATCATAAAGCCCTTCAGGTGTAACTTCCGATCTTGAAAATCTTACAACTTGTTTATGCTTTTCAGTCAGAGACAAACCAACAGGTTCAGTCCACCCATTATGTCTCGCCAACCAGAATAATGTCGACAAACCAATTCCTCCGTTGGAGGAGAGATTCCGCCAGGTTCTATGCTGATTTAGCGGTTCATACTTTTCGGATTGTATTGACCATTCCGTCCACAATCCGTAAGCCTGCTGTCCGGCTTGGGTTGATTTCAACGCCATACCAACCTTCAACCAGGTTTCATACGGATCGGCGTCGATAAAAGCCAGAGCAGATCGTAACTCCTGAACTTTGGCAGGTGGAAGAATGACTTCTTCAACCTTTACCTGTGTGGGTGATTGCGAATTATTACAAAGAACAATGAGCCAGTCTGGGACAGAAGCGACTGCTATACCGTCAGTCGGATCACTCGATGCCTCCCATTCGTAGCATTTTCCTGACCGATGCAAACTCGGTGGGGCAATAACGTAACCGCCATCAGCACGAACATCCACTCCAGGACCGATGATGCCGACGCCCGATTTAATCTTGACCGAATCAGGATAGCTGAAATATAAATGTCTCCCACCGCCACCGGTGAGGGCTTCTACGGTTGCGGGATAGCCTTGTTCGATCTCCCGCCACGTCTCCTCTCCACTAATTCCCCGATCAGGCTTGCAGTCGATGTCTATCACCAGTAGACAACCGGATTTTTCGCCCGTAGCAATGGCGATATTCGCCCAGGGATACTTGCGCCACCACCTGCGGATCACCTCCGGATCGGTCGTTGCATCCTTGAAGCCATGCCGGGTGAGCGGATGCTTGCCCGGACTGGAACAACTTGGATCGCCGCAGGTGCATTCTCCTTTGCGAATGCTGTGTACCGGAAACACTGCCCAACCCCAGCCCGCATATTTCAAGGCTTCCTTGAGCACATCAGAACGGGATGTATTCGACATAGACCTGCATATACGCCCAAGCTGCTTGCTGAATCATTGCAAGAAATTGTTCCGGAGTGAATTTTGAAACAGGAATACTCGTCAACTTCTTATCTTCTATTATTTCTCCAGCAGCTTGAATTGCTGCCAGGACGGCGTTGCCTTCCAGTTCCTCATCCGACCATTCACCACTATTCTCACCGAAGAGGACAACCCGTTCATTCTTTAACCGTTCGTAATGCTCGCGCGTAACGGTGATTGTTTTTTCTGTCAAAATGGAGCCTCCTCTTCTTCTACTGGTTCGTATTCCTCCTTTTCCAAATCCTCTTCAACTTTGATAAGCGGAGATTCATTCTCATCGAAATTAAACTGAACGATACGCCAGTACTTACCATCTTCCTGAACCTTGATCCGCGTCGGAGCTTTCAATTGATCTACAACCCTCAATGCATCACTGACAGAAATCACAGACAGATCGCCACTGCGCCTATTCCACCAGTTCCGTGCTTTCCGTTGTGCGAATCCTCCATGTTCAAGACACACCCATTCCGAATACCACGAGAACGTACTTTCGAAATAATCCACCCGAAGCGAATCCGGTTTGCCTATCTTCGTATGCCGGGAATAACGGATTTTCTCGACCTCCACCCAGAACGATTCACCATGACTGATGATCGGTCTTGCCGAGGCAGCAGGTTTGATCTCCGATTCCGGCGGCGGGAACTCGTGATTGCAGTCCGGGCAATGTCGGAATCCCGCAAACACCACCGACCGGCAACCTGGACAGGTCTTAACTGGAGCTTTTCCGTTGCCGTTCCGGGAAGGATCATACGGATTGACACGGTCGATCGGTCCATGCCTCTCGATATTACCTGCGAAGTCCAGAACCAGACAATTCTCTTTGCCGGAGGCAACACGCATGCCTCTACCAGCAATCTGGACGTAAAGTCCTGTTGATTGAGTAGGGCGGAGGATGGCGAGAAGATCGGTGTTCGGAGCATTGAAACCGGTGGTGAGGATATCACAATTGGTGATAGCTCTGATCTCTCCAGACTTGAATCCCTCCAGGATATAATCCCGCTCCATCATATTTGTTTCACCGGTTACTGTTTCCGCCACTATGTTGCATTCCCGCAAAGCATCCCTGACGTTATAAGCATGCTGAACGCCTGCACAGAATACCAGCCAGGACTTCCTGTTTCTTCCGTAATGGATGATTTCTCTGACAGCGGCTTTATTGATGTCATTCTGGTCGATGGCGTTCTGGAGTTCGCTGTTTATGAACTCACAGCCGCGCGTATGAACACCGGATACATCTAACTTCGTATCAGGCGCCTTGGTTATTAATGGGGATAAGAATCCCTCATCGATTAATCTCTTTACAGGTACCTCATAAGCAACATCATTGAATATCCTCTTATCGCCTTCGGTCAATAATCCGCTGTCCAGACGATAGTGAGTAGCCGTCAATCCGATAATCTTCACTTTCTCATTAATTGCATGCATGTCATCCAGGAAACGACGGTACATTGTATCCGACTTGCGAGGCACTAAATGACACTCATCGATCAGTATCAGATCGAAGCCTTGCAGATATTCAGCACGTCGGTGAACGCTTTGAATCCCGGCGAATAACACCTGTGACTGAGCTTCACGCCGATTAAGACCAGCACTGTAAATACCGGCAGGAGCCAGTGACCAGTGATCGACCAGCTCGGTGTAATTCTGCTGGATGAGCTCTTTAACATGTGTCAAAATCATTATTCGTTGATCTGACCATATATCCAGAACCTCCCGGATAAAGGCAGCCATAACAAAGCTCTTGCCGCTCGCGGTCGGCATCACGATCAGCGGATTGCCCCGATGCGACTCGAAATAGCGGTAGATGGCGTCGACTGCCTCTCGCTGATATTTTCGCAACTCCATCATGCAGCGGAATCATTATAATTATTTATTTCAGATTTTTTATCTGAATTCACTTGACCTGCCCATACGTAATAGGTATATTGATAATGCATAATGATAATACAAATATACTGAAAGGAGGATGCAATGAGCATCTATCAGTCTACACAGCTTTTCGATGAGTTCTTTAACCATCCAGGATTTCGTAACTATGAAAAGTATCGTACCGATCCTAACGCAAAGATGGTGTTTGAATGGCTGAAAGCCCGCATTGATTGGCTTATAAGCAGCATCAGGAATCATCGGAAACCCGCATTGCAAGGCGTTATTGTGGATCTCGAGGAACTTCTGCGAAACAATCTCGGTTGGAGCCGTGAGCATAAAGACAATTACTTCATAACAATGATTGGTGCAATGGTAAGATTTCTCGTTGAAGAACATGGATTTACCGTAAAACGAACAGGAGTTCCCTTGAGACACAATAGAATAATTACCACTGCAGCAACATATCGGTTGGAACCGTAGGCTCAACTTACTTCTTGTTAATAGTCTTGATTTTATGAGAACCAGTTTCAGAGAATCATACGCTCGAAGTTCCATTAGTCAGCAGACTCCCTGATTTTCCTGCTGCTGAGTCCCCCACGACCATTGCGTATCCTTATACCGTCTTTAAAACCATACTCCACCCAGTCATCACCGGTATCAATCACTTTACCAGGGAGGAGTTCAGGGATATACAGGTGATCGCTGCAGCTGTGAAGCTGTTCTTTGTAAGACAGTGTCTGATTATACTTTTCACACCACCACCCTCCATCAATCGGAATGCTGTGCAGACAAGTCCGGCAATTCACTTCAGCCGGACGACCCTCGTGGCACGCAGCCCGATGATCGCAGCATTTACATTTCCACCACGCCGGATCGGCGCTTATGCCGGTCGGAGGATGAGATGCGTATATGATTCTCTCGGCTTTATCCTTCAATAGTGCGGTGTACTGGGGATCTGCTTTGATACGTTCGCTATATAACTCATCCGTGTTCTTATTAACCGCCAGATAGAAAGCACGTTTCAATCCCATATAGTCCATGTAAATAATCACCTGGGCATAGTGTTCAGGTGAAGTTATCTCCACTCCGTGTTTCTTCAGCAGTTCGAAACGCCGGTCGTTGAAAGTTTTAAACTCCAGCAAATGCCAGGTTTTAGGGGCTTCGATGATCCCCAAAGCTGCTCCATCGATGGAACCAGCGAAATGACCGCCGAAGTCGGTGAAACCATACTGCCTTTCGGTCTCCTCATCGTGGTCATGAACCTCAACCCCAACTGATCGTAGATTTTCAATAAACCGCTCTTCTTCTCTCTGACCGGTTTCAAACAGGCGCAGCATACGACCGCTGAAACTCGGAAGTGTACACCACCGGAATCCATACCACAATTCACGCTCACATTCCCTGCCGATAAGTGACGCCCCGAGGTGCGGGCGGAATCCGGTTCGCCCGCCCTCATATGCGTCATATATAGCCTGAACCGTTGGTGAAATATCTCCAGGAACTTTTACCATTACCTCGACTTCCAGGGCGGGAGTTTGGACTCGTTGCCTGCCATCGCCGGTGAAGGTGAGGAATGCGCTGCGTTCGCAGCCGGTGCCGGAGTGGGTGATTTCACGGGCACGTGAGTTGACTGCCTGCTGCCGTTCGTATTTATTGCCTTGTAACCGCGAATGATATTTTGCGGTCCGTATTCCGGATTGCTCTTGATCTTCACGTTAATCTCCATCGGGACATTGTGGAGCTCCATGCTATCCTGCACCCGCAACTTGCCGGTGGCATGACAGATCGCGCTCAGTTCCCGCTGGGCAATCTCCACCGCTTGAGTTGATGGGTTGACGAGATTTAATTGCGCCCACAGTTTCCGTCCGGCATAGGGACCGTCCAGGACGGTGAGTTCCAGCCATAAATATTCCCCAGTGTTCTTTGAGTTGGGTCGCATGTCGGAGTCGGTGATTTCCGCTATGTACTTCCCAACCGGAATATGTTCGAAGTCTACTGTGGGATCGATATGTGTGGCGTCGAAGCCGTTTTGTCCGATATTAGCCATTTTCGTTTTCTCCTGTGTTCGGGTTATTGTTATGATGAAAAGCCTCTAAGTAATCCTGGCAGGTCAGCGGAATTTCATTGGGAAGGTCAAAGCGATTCTTAGCATAGAAAGCCGGACGCTCGGACAGATACATCACACGCTCACCGATACCGATGGCTCGTCCTGCTTTTGTAACCTGTCCTCGTTTATCCCGCGTCGTGCCGGTTACGCTGATTTTATAGTTGCAGAATCCAACAACATCAGCCCAACGGTATAACAGCGCTGATGCTTTGTCGTTGAGAAGGTCGATGGTGTATTTACGATACGGGTCTGCTTCAGGTGGTTTGACTTCCTTGTCGATGGAATGACCGATCAGGATGATGCGCATACCCTTATTGATCCGCAGACTGTCCAGTCCGTCGAGAACATCCTGCCACAGAGGAAGAGCTTCGTTGCGCCATTTATAGTAACCACCACCGTTGGCGCCGACCTTGTCTATGGAATCGACACCCCAGATTTCAAGCAACCTCCGGTGCAGCATCGGCTCGAAGGCACTTACGGTATCGAAAGCAGTGCTCTTATACGGATGCTCTTCATGCAGGGCTGTAATAGCCTCGATTGCATCTTGGAAACTTCGGATCTCCCAGTGCTGGATTCCCGGTAGTCCTGAAAGTCCGTCTTCGGCTGCCAGGAATACCGGTGCATCCATCTGTGATGCAAGTGTCGATTTCCCGATTCCCTGCACCCCGTAAATCAAATCCCGTGGTGGGAGAGGAGTCGACTTCTTAAGGGTTTCGAGTGAGATTGACATTAGTTTTTCTCCTTTATTGCTGTAACTTTGATATTTGTTTTGCCAGGTTTAATCGTCAGAGCCTTGGCGACTAACCGATAGGTGTTTGCGTCCCTTTGAGTGCTTGTGCGGTTCGCTGTTAACGTCACAGTCCGGATCGCTGGAGAGAAACGCATGAGCATTTCTCAATGCTGTTTCCAATTCCTCCGCTGTGGTTTCCACCTCAAGTGAAGTTTCCTTCCGCTCGACCTTGAACGCCTGCTCACCGAATTCCCGAATCAATAAGCCGGTGAACACGCGCGCGATGGTTTCCCCGATCTTCGAACCAGCCTCAATTATATAGACCCTCGAAACTCTCTCCAGCCGGAAACGGGCTTCCAGGTTTATGCGGGGACGTCCGTAAAGGCTCTCAGCAGCCATGACCGACAGCAGCAGCGAATCCTTTACAGCATTCATGGGAATCCCGTCCATGATCTGATAGTGGTAGATAGTTTTGTTCATTCTCGTCTCCCGGTTAATGAACCCCCTTACTCTATTACATACCCCAAACGAGTCAGAAGTGTCGCACAAAATCACAAATAATCTCTCAGCCCAGCCTTATCGAAAGCATCGCGCAGCTCATGGATAGACCGGTAAAGGCTTGATCTTGCAATTCCTAACTTCCGTGCGACATCAGCGATGCTATACTTTGCCAACAGCTCACACAGGTGGTATAATTCTTTCGGAAGATTCTTCATGACTCGTTCCAGATCGATATCGAGATCAATGCGCTCCTCGGTGCTTCTAAAGTTCGAACCGGTGAACTGCTGAAATATTTCATTGTCCAACGTCGCCCACCTCTCCTCGAGCGAACCGGGTTCACTGATGAAAACCAAATCGTTTAAGGAAATTGCTTCCACGTTGATGCGCCGCTTTTTTGCCCGCTGCGACCTGATCAAGTCCGCAATTTTCTGCAGAACAACCCAG
Source organism: bacterium (assembly GCA_013202285.1). GTDB lineage: Bacteria > Electryoneota > AABM5-125-24 > Hatepunaeales > Hatepunaeaceae > JABMRV01. The sequence continues at coordinate 11,346 of JABMRV010000185.1, forward strand.
GTGATGAACGCCTCGCGCGTCGCCCTGGCAGAATCATGCGTTGGGAGACGCTCTGCCAGCTCAATCATCAACTCCTGCTCGATGTCCAGCCGATCATTGGGTGAAAAGCCTGGCTGCCTGCATAATTGCTTGGATTTCATGTGAACCAGCTTAACCGCGTAAGCATCGATTCCATGATAGCGGTTTCGACCGCCCATAGTTCCTCCCCCGGCCGTGGGGGAGTTCGCCCTGGGTGTCGATCCACATTAAGAGAGCGAAAACGGAGGTCGTCGCGAATGACGTCCCACAAGGGATCGACACCCACAACGACCTCCGTTTTATCGGCCAGTCGTTTGTCTGGTGTTGGGTTAGTGAATTATTTTAAGTTGTGATGCGCTCTTCCAGCTGCAACTGAAAGGGTAAACCGTCCTGTACTTTCAAGACGGGAATATATCCGTTCTGCATTTGGTCGAAACACTCAAATACCTCAATCTGTTGCGCCTTGAGTTCGAAATCTCCCTGAGGTGGTGAGGCTCTGCCTTTGGCTTTTCTGCCGAGCAGCTTCTCGCGAACCAGTCGCAGCGACTCATCGAATACCGGCTCACCGGCTCGGATGGTAAGGTTCTCAATTCTTCCGTAGCCCATATCCCGCATCAGGTCAAGCAAGCGCCTGCGGTCGCGGGACAATTCCTTTCGTCTCATCTGATGGTAATCCCCATTCTATGATGTGTTAGCAAAGAAACTCTAATCGCCCCAAGGCGTCAATCGAATTGTAGAGGTGGTGCGTTACCCCGTAAAAAAGTCGTCGTTTGAAAGTCTGATATCTCACTCCCTCACTCTATTACTTACCGGAAAGAGGTTAAATCTGTCGGGGGAAAATGAATTATTTTTCGAAAATTGATTTTTTTCGATTTTTTAATGTTTCAACCCGCAATGTCCGCCTTTAAATCCTCATAGTCCATGTTCCGCTTCAGGTCGAGCAAGTGCCTGCGGTCGCGGGACAATTCCTGTCGTCTCATCTGATGGTAATCCCCATTCTAACGAATTGTAGAAGTGACATTATACTTCCCTCACTTATACTAAGTGCTTTTTGAACGAAATTTGGGACAGCCATGTGGCGACTTTTTTCGACTGAATTCAAAATTGTAACGGCTCACCCAAGTACGTTCGACGGTCGACATCAATCCCCTATACTCTATACATACCGCAAACGGGTCGAAACTGTCCAAGGAATTCTCATGTTTTTCATGATGGTCATAAAATTTCACTGTTTCGTCGCCCGAAAGAAAAGGATTAATTTACCACGACACAAGAACGGGGGGGCAACGGGGTTTTATCTGACGGTGGGCAGCAAAATTCGGAGTATTACGCCACAGGGGGGAGATGAGTTGATGCAGAACCGGACTCTATGCCGTCAAAAACAACGGGGGGACAACGGGGATTTAAAATAGTCGAAATTTGGAATAACCGGTATGGATTTTGATGCGACCCGCGTGCAAAAATGAAAAAGGCTGGTCGGATTAACCAGCCTTTCTGAACAGTCCGCAAACGAATCTAAGCTGCTTCGCAGAGCTCCCGAACTGTAGCCGACCAATGCTTCATTAACGTATCAGTCACGAAATGGATGCTGTCCGGTCGCAGGTTGAGGCGGTAACTGCCCTCATGGTCGGACTCGATTAATTCCACATCCTGCAACTTCCCGCGGAATGCCTCGCGCAAACGGGATATGCCCTGCGTGATACCGCCGTCGGGAAGATTCAGGTCATACTTGGAAACCCATCCATCCTTAGTCAACAGGAGAGCCTTTGCCAAACGAATCAGCAGTTCAAACTCTCGGTCGCACAACATCATTTGCTGTCCATCCAACTCGATGGACGAACGACGACGATCCGTCTCACCGATTATTTTGAGGACGGGTGATCTGTTGTCGCTTGCGTCCTGAGAAGGCATTGTTAATATGCCGGATGTCAGTGTGGGTTCATCAATCAAATCCCGCTTTTCCAGCCATGCGAACAACCTTGCCGCGACCGGTTTTGTTACCATCTTCTCAAGATCGGGTATTGTAACCTCCTGAAGTGCTTCCACTGAATCCACCCCGAAGCGAACCAGTGACCGTATCCTCTCCCGACCTAATCCGGCAATACTCGTGCGTGCCAGGAACACGCCATCCTCGGGAACACCATAAGTGATCCTGCTGCTGAGTCCTTCCAACAGCTTACTCGTCGACGTTCGAATGGCGATAACTTTAGCTATGCACGCAGCGGCTTCAAGCACCCAGCCAATCTGTTCTGCCATGCGGGAGATCGCTCCAAAATACACCCCGTATTCCCGCTCGAGTTCCTTGTTGTCAAAATCGTTGATGTAATCTAACAGAATCAGAACGGTTTTACAGACTTTCACAGTATCGTAATGCTCCAGATGCGATGGCATCTGCTTAACGATGAATTTGAATCGCTCTTCACCGATATCTTCGATTATCATCCCCATGTAATGATCCCCGCGTACCCTATATTCTCCTGTTGGCATCGGGAATCGTTCGGAAAGTCCGTCCTCGGTGACGACGGTAGCAAGCAATGCCTCGATTACATCGATTTTCTCATCACCATAATGACGTAACCAGGCGATCAAAGCATCCGCACTTGGTACCGTGATCCCCGTCTTGACGACCACCTTCCCCAAGTCTGAAACCTGCAGGCTGTCCCCCTTATTCCACACTAAGAGCTCAAGCCTCAGGCAGCGTTTAAGTCCTCTCGACAGAGCTTCATCCAAATCGGTGGAGCTGCCATTATCCTTCCGGTGAAGTCTCCAGCTCAGAGTGTTCTGCATGAAGCGATTGAGAGCGGATTCATCATCACCTCCACCCACTGCCACCGCCTGCAGCACAGCTGTTGACATGTCTTCGTCCCATAAGCACGGCTTGAGCCCTTCAAGTTTCCCGTTAATGTAGATATTACGGAACTGTTCGCAATGCAGTGGATTGACAGCTATTTCAATCGCTCTTCCGAAATCGTTATTCAATCCCAGCCTGCCGGCACGACCGCCCATGTTGGCAAACTCGCCCTTCGTCAGATGCATCAGATAAGGACGACCGCCGTTGTGAGAACACCAGCGCTCCCGGTCAAGAAAGACATTCTTGGCTGGAAGGTTCACACCCATAGCGAGGGTTGTGGTGCAGGCAAGTACGCGAATATGTCCGGCACGATAGTTTCTCTCAATTACCTCTCGTTCGAAGAGGGTCAAATCCGCATTATGATAAGCCACTCCCGTCCGTAAAAAGGCTATCAAGTGTTCCTGCGACAGCGTTTCCTCGCCGGTAAGAAGCTCTTCAATGGCTGCTTCCGCAGGCGCAGGCTCCAATATCTCCGACAACCGCTCCACGAATTTCCTCGTGCCGGGTTTGTCACGGACGAAAACCAGGCATTGTTCGCCTTCCGTAATCCTGTGTGCCACCGCCGCCAGCGTGTCTTCAAACATATTACCGGTGAATCCATTCAACCAATGCTCCTCGCCTTCCTTACTGCTGTTGCTCTCCCAGTAGTGAAAGCGTCCTTCGTAAAGATATCCCATTCTCAACTCCACGGGACGCTGAGACGATTGCAGGAAACGGGCGTTCAACCATTCCGGCAGTTCTGTTTCATTGCCGATTACCGCTGAAAGTCCGACGATCTGAGGTCCCGTCTTAAGACTTATCATCCAGGACAGTATCAGCTCTAACATCGCACCACGGTTGGGATCAGCCAGCATCTGGAGTTCATCGACCACCACAAGCCCGAACTGGTCGATGAACTGTTTCGTCGATGTGACCAGGGGAAAGAACTTCTCGTACACGACTACGGCGATGTCGAAATCA
>JABMRV010000186.1 GCA_013202285.1 bacterium
CAGGTCGGCGAGGAGGAATCCGTCAGTGTGCTGTTCGATCTGACCGGCGATCACCGGTTGGAGGGGATGGTCTGGAGTGCTGAAGCGGCTGACGTGGTTGACTGGGTTATCCATGTCCGCTCGGTGATCTGGTACTGGTGGACTGAGGAGAATGAGCTGTCGCTTCCGGTCGATTCGAGGCAGGAGTTCGCAGTTTTTCCGTTCAATCCGGACTCTGATTCGCTCTCGTTCCGGTGGTATCTGAACGATGAGCAATTGGAGTTTGACATCACAGAGGATGTGATAACTGTTGATTTCCCTGATGTTGGGAATCATTCGCTTGTAAGCATCGTTCACGATGGCTGCGGGGTTGATACGGTCACCTGGGAGATAGATGTTTACGATCCGAACAGAACTGCTTTTGACAACCTCGATCCTCTGCCCGATTGTATTTCGTTGTTCGATCCTCGTCCCAATCCCTTCAACGCCACGACCACTATTTCCTACCAGCTCCCCGAACCGGGCGAGGTTTCGATCATGATTTATGATATCCGGGGACGGTTGGTAACTATGTTAACTGAAGGGAAAACTAATGCTGGTTTTCATAGCGTAGTCTGGGATGGCAGTAGCGTTCCTTCAGGGATATATCTCTGTCACATGAGAGCCGTGGGATACTCACGCAGTGTTAAAATGGTTTTGGTTAGGTAACCCCTCCTTAGTCCCCCCCCCTACTGGCGTAGGGGGGGAAGTTTTAGACACTCCCCCTGAGTCCCCCCCTGCAATAGCAGGGGGGGATTTTTTAGATACCCCCCCTTTGTTCCCTCCTGCAATAGCAGGGGGGGATAATTGTAAACTAAATTACTGGTAACTGCCGCCATAAAGTCGAAGAGAGTTTGCTAAAAGTCATTTTAGATAGTAAATTAGCCGATACTAAGAAAGAGACGATAATCCCGGACTGAAAGAAAGATGAACTTAGATAAACTGATAGAATCCGCTGAACAGCGCCTGATTGAAATTGAAGCTGAGATGACACAGCCCGATGTACTTTCGGACAGGCGACGCATGACTTCACTGGCTCGTGAACACCGGCGGCTGAAAGAACTGTTTGATATCCATGAACAGATTGACAAGACCCGCAGGGAGATTAGCGAAACAGAAGAAGCCCTTAATGATCCGGAACTCGCTGAGTTAGCAGAGGTTGAATTACCCGATCTGAAAAATAAACTTGAGCTTCTCGAATCGAAGATGAGAACACTGCTGGTTCCGGAAGATTCTGAAGATTCCCGCAATGCGGTGCTTGAGATCCGAGCAGGTACAGGCGGCGATGAGGCGGGGCTGTTCGGAGCCGACCTGTTTAAGATGTACCAGCATTATTTCGAACAACGAGGATGGTCTTACAAGGTGGTAAACGGCAATTTCTCCAACCTTGGCGGAGTGAAGGAACTGCTTATCTCAGTAACCGGCGACGGAGTGTATGGACGATTGAAGTTAGAATCGGGAGTTCACCGCGTTCAACGTGTACCGACAACCGAAACCTCCGGACGAGTTCACACCTCCGCTGCCACGGTAGCGGTTCTCCCTGAAGCCGAGGAGATCGATGTCAAGATCGATCAGTCTGACTTGAAAATCGATACTTTCAGATCGTCCGGCCCCGGAGGACAGCATGTAAACAAAACCGATTCAGCCATCCGTTTGACGCACCTTCCAACCGGAATCGTTGTTACATGCCAGGACGAAAAATCTCAGCTTAAGAACAAAATGCAGGCGATGAAGGTGCTCCGTTCGCGGCTGTTCAAGATAGCCCTCGAAGAAGAGCAGAGCAAACGCGCCGCTCAACGGAAGAGTCAGGTTGGCAGCGGTGACAGGTCCGCAAAGATCAGAACATATAATTTTCCGCAGGGACGGATAACCGATCACAGGCTTCCCATTACGATCTACCGCCTGAATGAAGTCCTTGCCGGTGAACTTGATCTTCTGCTCGATCCACTTGCTGATTATTTTGCCAAAGAGAAACTTGAGCATGCGTTATCCTGAGCTTGATCTATGCCAGTAAGAGGTTTCCGGATATTGCAATGATGAGTAGTAAAAGGACAAAGATATTTAATCAGGGGATAAATTGCGAGAAGTAACGCGAGCCCAACGAGTCCGTCTCGGTGTATTCCTGCTGGTTTCCAGCAGCGTTCTCCTGACAATTATTATTATCATCACCGGGGCAAAGTTCCTCGAGAAACGCGATTATTATTTAGTGCATTACAAGGATGTCTCTGTCAGCGGTATTGAAATCGGCGCCCAGGTCAAATATCATGGTGTGCGTGTCGGTAGAGTGGACAAGATCTATATCGACCCGGAACAGATTGAAACCATCGTGTTAGTCCTGTCGCTGGAACACGGAACACCTGTGAAGACCGACGTAAAGGCTGTTTTGTCCTCAATCTCACTCACCGGCATCAAGATAATCGAACTGACCGGAGGCTCCAGTGATGCTCCTTTGCTTGAACCTGATTCGGATATCCCTGCTGGGGAATCTTCGATGCAGATGATAACCGGTAAGGCTGAAATAGTTGCAGAAAAACTCGAACTGGTACTCAATAACCTTGCAGTCATGACCGGAAGCGATAACCAGGAGAGATTATTCAGGATGATTGACAACACGGCTGCAGTTCTCGCTGATGTACATGTTATTCTTGATGATAACCGCGATCGGATTAGCCGTACAGCGGAGAACCTCGAAATTGCTTCAGATGAGATTCGTAAGTTGTCAGAATCTGAAGCTTTCGGTCGGATACTCGCTCATCTTGATACAACAACCTCTGAAATCCAGAGCGCTGAATTAGGGAAGGCTATCGAGGAACTCCGTGATGCACTAAGCCAGGCACGTAGTACATTCACGCATCTTGACCTGACACTGCTCAAGGGCAGGCACGATATCCTTACATCGCTGGAAATCATGCGGGAAACCCTTGACTCTTTCAACGAGTTCGCCCGCATCATCTCCGAAGATCCATCTCTATTACTACGTGGTACGCGCACAGAGGAAGTACACCGGAGGAGAGATACTCGAAAGTAAACCTGTTCCCGATCTGCATTCGGAAGGTTATAAAAGCGGAGATTCAATTTGAAAATCAGGACATTTCTTGTCGGCATACTTCTTTTAATTATTACCGCTGGCTGCACCAGGCAGATTCTCGTAACCAGTTACTACCTTCTCGAATACCAGCCATCTCCCAGAAACGAAAAACTGATCCTCGAAAACCAGATTCCTTACCGCGTCCAGGTAAGAAATTTCAAGATACCTCGTTCGTATGATTCTATACGCATAATCGCACGATTCTCAAGTCATCAGATCAACTATTATCGATACAGCCTCTGGGCGGTAAGACCACAGGTTGCCGTGGCGGATATGCTGGTGCAACATATCAACGCCTACCGTCTTTTCAAGGGATGTCAGCGTGAATTTCTCGAAGAACGTCCCGATTATGAGATTACCGGTGAGATCTTTCAGATTGAGAAATTTGACAGCGAACAGTACTCCGCAGCACATCTGAAGATGTCCTTCGATCTGTATGATTACGACAGCAAGGACCGCCTGGTCACTCACGTATTTGATCGTGAGGTTCCCATACAAGGTGAAAGCATGACCATATTCGCCAAGGTAATTAGTGACATTGTCGAGGAGGAGACGGAGAATTTCCTCATAGAAGTAACCGACTATTTCTACCCGCCTGAAGTTGATTCCACACAGGTGCCAGAATGAAAGAACGGCTGCTCGCGGGACTATTTCTGCTGATTATATGCTTTAATACAGGCATAGGTCAGCCAGACTACGAGTCAATCAGGAAACAAGATACATGGTTGACACCCTCTGCAGAACAGCAGCTATACATTGAAGGTCTCGATGATCGCAAGGGACTGGGACGGATATTCGTACCGGCAATGACGAGTGGTTCCAACGAACCCAACTATGCTGTATTCCAGGATGACGAACTAATGGGACAGCGCAATATGGGCGAAAGTTTCTTCCTGAAACCCGGAACCTACACCGTTGTCCTGGGATCAGGAAACCTCGATCAGCGCATACGCCGCAAGATCAATATCGGAAGGGAAGAAACCGTCATATTGCATACCGACTGGAGCGCACTTACGATAGAAGTTATCGATGAGACCCGCAACTACTTCAAACAGGACTTTCAGGTTTTTCGTGTAGAAACTGCTGAGAGTTATGGCATTATTCCGGCGATTAATCCGGAATTAGGCGAACATCTTCAAACTTTAATCCTCTCGCCGGGATTATATAAAATTGTTGGTAGGGGAGAGAATTTTAATACTTTTGTAAACTTTGCAACAGTTCTGTTGGAACCGGGCGGTTATACACCCTTTACAGTGGTAATAGATTCTGAGACTAAGAACTTCATTGGAGCCGGCATTCTGACAGCCTCATCACAGCTTCGCCAACGTAAGAACTGGAGCATTTTCGGTGCCATTCATGGTAATTTTGACATAACGGCAGAGAATGATGAATCTGATGATGAGATTAAAAACGATTATACACTGAAGAGTATGTTGGAAAACAGGCTGCTCTATGATAATTTTCCCCATTACTACTTGTCAAACAATCTGCTCGAATTTCGTGCACTTCGACAGGAGGGTGAAAAGTTCCAGATCCAGCAGGATCTTTTAACCTTGAAGAACACGTATGTTTATTATATTTTGAACTGGCTGGGTGGATACAGCAGACTAAGCTTAAACACACATCTTTTTGAAACTATAGAACGATTTGACCCTCCGGAGAATGTTGCCTATATCGATCAAAGGGGTACTACCAGGATCAAAGGTGAAACCAAATCACGGCTGAAGCCCTCTATTTATCCTCTTGAGCTTAAAGAAGGGCTCGGAATCAACTTGACTCCCGTCAAGACTTTCATCGCTCATGTAAACCTGAGACTGGGTCTGGGTTATTGGCAAACCTATAACAAAGACGTGTACTTCAGTTGTCCAAATATTATTGATACTACCTACACGGATGCGGGTGATACAATTCTTGTCGAATATAACACATTTGAACGTACCGACGACTTATCTCAGAATGGTTTGGAAACGGCGTTGGTCTCTAATCTCTCACTTCTACGTAACTTGTCGGTAACAACAGAGATCGAAATCCGGTTTCCCTTCGGAAAGGAAAATGAACCGGAATTTGAACTGGAGAACTTTATCACCCTTCGTGTTGCCAAGGGTGTCGCCATCGAACACACATTAAGATTGAAGAGTAACCCACATCCTACGCATAAACACACTATCCAGGAACATTTTATTTCCGTCCGTCTAAGTTACTATCTCTTTTAAAATGGCGCGCCGAGAACGTGAACCTGGCTTTCGCGTGGAAGCCGATTGTATTCGGCTGCTCACCGATCTGCGACGTGGAGGACCTCCGCGGCTGCTACAAGACATGTCCGACGCCATCGAACAGTTTGACAATATATGCGTTGAGATCGACATCTCAATTCTTGAGCGTATCGACAGCCTTGGGGCGTCCTTTTTCGCTGAATTAACGGTAAGCGGGCATCTTGCCGGAAAGGAAGTGCATTTTACCGGTCTTTGTGAAGCAGTAGATAAGGGAATGTCTGTCTATTACTTCCCAGCTCCCGAGGTTCGCCTGCCTGTTAAAAAAACCGGTCGCATCGAATCGCTCGGTCAGAGGCTGATCGAATTCTGGGAAGCCGTTGGCGACTTATTGCTGATGGTCTCTGAAATCATCTACTGGTCAGTGGTTGCATTGTGGCGGGGTGAAGGTCATCGCAAGGGAGCAGTGGAAGCGCAGGCTCTGACAATCGGCGTCGGGGCGCTGCCGGTGGTAGCGCTGATTGCCTTCCTCATAGGGCTGATCCTGGCGCTGCAGTCCGCCGAACAGCTAAGGCAGTTTGGCGCTAACATTTACGTAGCCGATCTGGTAGCAATTGCCATGACTACTGAGATGGGGCCGCTCATGACCGCAATCCTGCTCGCAGGCAGGAGTGGATCGGCGATTGCCGCGGAGATTGCCACCATGCAGGTCAACGAGGAGATCGACGCCCTGAAAACCATGGGCTTGAATCCAATACGCTACGTGGTTGTACCGAAGTTATGGGGCATTCTGCTAACGGCGCCGCTGCTGACAATCCTGTCGGTTGTGATCGGGATTGGAGGAGGTCTGGTTATCGGCGTCACATCCCTCGACCTTACACCACGCGCATTCCTGGTGGAAGTTTCCTCCGCCCTTTACATGGAAGACATCATCTCAGGGTTAGTCAAGAGTGTAGTTTTCGCTGTGCTTATCGTAATAGTTGCGGCATATTTTGGTTTCCGCGTTACGGGAGGATCGGAGGGCGTTGGGCGCGTGACGACCTCCTCTGTAGTAGTTTCCATCTTTGCTGTGATCGTGGCTGATGCTTTGTTGGGGCTGGCGTTTTATATGTAGAAACAGAATATCTGAATACTCGTCGTTCTGGCGGAACAGTCTGTCCGAGAATATGAATATCGGATTGTCATTGCGAGCGTAGCGAAGCAATCTCATTGATAATACGGACATTAGGGATTGCTTCGTCACTTCGTTCCTCGCAAAGACACTATTCTCGTATACGCTGAAATCAGTTATATCATTAACGAAAATCAATATGGAGGAAAAATGAGTAAACTAACTGCAATGGAAGTACATCTGCGGATGAAAGTTTTGAAAACAATAAAAGAGAGTACATTGCAACAGAAGGAAGTTGATTGTGTATTAAAAACGATTGAAGAAGTGCAAGAAGAAAATCCCGACTATGAGGAATTTCAATTAATAAATGTTCATGTGCAGGTAATTGGTAACCATAAAATAGTAGAACGCAAGGATGCAATAGAAACTTTGGATCTGCTATATAAGTTTCTGCATCTTCGAGAAGGTAATCAAGAATGATCAAAAACTATTTTGACAATATAATCGTCTGACGAGCTATTCGACGGATTGAAACTCGGCAGTATTTAAGATGATCAAATATTTTTCCATTCACTAATTCACTAAAACTGTACAACAAAAGAGATTTTTATGAATCGGAAGGTTCTACTCGTAGATGATGAGCCTGACATCCTCGATGCCTTCAAGAGACTATTAAGGAATAAGATTCCACACGATACCGCATTGAGCGGATTCGAGGGATTGGAGAAGCTCGCATCCGAAGGTCCTTATGCAGTGGTTGTATCGGATCTTCAGATGCCCGAGATGGATGGAATTCAATTCCTGAAGAAATCAAAGGAATTATACCCCGATACAGTCAGGGTGATGCTAACCGGTAAAGCAGACTTCGAAACCGCCATTGATGCTGTAAATGACGGACATATATTCAGGTTTCTAAGGAAGCCCTGCCCGCAGGAAACATTTATGAGCACACTTGAAGCATCCATTCAGCAGCATCGGCTGATAACTGCCGAGAAGGAACTGCTTGAAAAGACGCTTTCGGGCAGCATTAAAATGCTGGTTGAGGTTCTCGGTTTGGTTAATCCGGCGGCTTTCGGACGCGCCATTCGCATCAAGAACTATGTCCGGGCAATAGTGAAACAACTGGAACTTACAGATTCATGGCAATATGAAGTAGCTGCTCTGCTGTCACAACTCGGTTGTGTTACCATTGGAAAGGAGACCCTGGAAAAGTGGATAAACGATTTACCGCTTGACAGCAGCGAAATGATTATGGTGCAGGAGCATCCCAAAATCGGTTCCAACCTCCTTGTTAACATTCCCCGGCTCGGCACAGTCGCAAGGATGGTCGCAGCTCAATCCCAGTATAAATACAAACCTGACAAAGCGAACATCCACGAACAGGATATTGGCGACATCGGAGGTCACCTTCTCAAAATAGCGCTTCACTTTGACAAGCAGATACAACAGGGCAAATCACCGGGAATCGTTATCGAGGAAATGTTAGAGAATCCGAAGAACTTCCAGCCCGAGGCTGTGGCTGCACTGAAGGATATCGAAGTGGTCGCCTCAGATGAAATACCCAAGAGTATTAAGGTAAATCACTTCGATGTGGAAATGGTGCTCGACGAGGATATCAGAACAAGGAACGGAATGCTGGTTGCAGTGAAAGGTCAACTTGTAACGAAAACACTGTTGAAGCGGCTTCGTTCGTTTGATAAAAACCTCAATGTACAGCAATCTTTTCAAGTGACGAGAGATCAAGATCCATCAAAGCCTCCGATAAGGTAAAGACATTCCATATAAGCGAGAATTGAGAAACCCTCTTCGTATATACAGCGGCGTTTTCCATCCACAACTCGAGAGAACACTCTTTGCTGAGATCGATAATATCAGGAAAGTCGATCCCCTCGAAACGATAGTGATACTGGTTGGATCCGGATTGGTTCGTGATTACCTGCACTGGCGGTTGACCGCTTCCGGACACGATCTCTTCAACGTCCACCTCGTAACCTTCACCAGCCTGGCACGTGACCTGTCTTTAGTTGACCGATTGAATGACGCTCGCCCTGATCTGCCTGTTGAGGGTGAATTTGCATCTGTCCTCAGAGCTATTCAGACTCTTGACAATCCCCGTTATTTCAAGGATGTGCTTGATCGTTCCGGTTTTCAGCAGGCGCTTACCGGCACGTTTGTCGATCTCGATGAAGCGCTGATTGAGCATGTCGGCAGAATAGGCAGTTCCTTCCAGGCTGATAAGCTCCGTACTCTAACTGATCTGCGCTTGAGTTACATCGAATCCGTGAAGAAGTTCAGGCGTCCTTTAGACGATCTCCAATTGCCTCATTCACTACCGGCACATTTCCGGAAGGTTTACCAGACGAACAGGCTGCTGATATACGGTATCTATGATTTCAATACGGCACAGCGGGCTTTTCTGGAATCTTTCGCCGGGGAACTCGAACTTACAGTCTTCCTGCCTTTCCTGCAAGGCGATGATTTCGGCAGTCCATTCAGATATGCCGAACCGACACGCAACTTTTTCCTTAAACTCCAAAATTCTATCCCGCGAATGCGGGATGCTGAGGGAACTGATGAGAGTACAGAGATCGATGATTCCGGTGATAACGTTTCTGATGAGACGAAATGTGATTGCTATGGTGAAAGGCTTTTCCGTTTCAGACCGGAGGATATGAAAACCGGTGGAATATCACCCGTCTCCAGGTTGACGGTTTTCAACGCATCAGACCCCGCTGCCGAAGCGAAGGACATCGTTGGGCGGATAAACGAGGCTATGCTCTGGAAAGAGATCCCTCTGTCCCGCATGGGAGTATTGCTATGGCGACCTGAAACATACCTTGATCCGCTGAAGTACGAACTCGACAGAGCCGGAATACCCTATGCCGACACTATCGGCAAGACGCTGGATCGGACACCTGAAGGCAATACTCTTCTCTCCTTAATTGATCTAACTGGAAGAACGATTGAGAGGAGAAAACTGATCGACCTGCTGACATCGACGGAGATAAACCTGTCTGATCCCGATACGGAACCGGATCCGGTTGCATGGGAGGTCATCAGTATCGAGACCGGTATCATTGAGGGCGATCTGAACCGCTGGCTTAATGAACTGGACTACCTCGAGAAGCTGTATGGATCCGATGACCATCAGGCAGGTCATCCATCACACCTGCTAAACTCTGAGCAGGTAGGACTTTTCCGCAGTTTTATCGAACGGATATTCGGTCTGTTGGGCGATTTGCCGGGCAGGGACAGTTGGGATAACTTCGCCAGCCGAACGGTTGAGATTGCCAGAGCTTATCTGCCGGAGAGCAGTATCACCGATAAGATTATTGATACTGTTGAGACACTCCGGAGGTTGGATGAAGTTACCGGGAAGATTGAATTTGAGAAGTTTATCGTCGTCCTGCACCGACGGCTTGCCGGTTGTTCATCCGGAAAAGGCAGGTATTGCATCGACGGGCTCACTATTTGTGACAGGATGGTATCGCGAGGATTGTCCTTTGACCTGTTGTTCATCCCCGGACTGGCGCAGGGAATGGTACCGGTTGCGCCTCACGAAGATCCCATTCTCAATGACGATGACCGCAGGCTGATAAACCACACGGTTTCAAAAGAAGATCGATTCTTTTTACACCTGCCCGAGCCGTTGCCGTTGAAATTGGATCGTCTCGATGAGGAACGGCTGCTTTTTACAGTAGCAATGGATGCTGCGGAGAAGCAAATAGCGCTTAGTTACCCGCTGCGCGGCAGCGACGGCAAGGATCTGCTGCCATCCCGGTTCCTGCTTGAAGTGTGCCGAGTAATGTCCGGCGAACCGGTTGAGAGCGGAAAGCTCGATAAGCTGGATTTCTTCGATGGTTCCTCAGACAGAATCGATATTGAAAGACTTGAGCAACGGACGGTTAATCCTGTTCTGTATCCTCTTGAATGGGTGCGAGCCAACGTCGATACACCGAACAGGGCTGCAGCTCTCAGGAGGATCTATTACGACAGGTCGGAGCGTTATCGTCGCAGTCTAAACGTCGGTAAACACAGGCTTAAAGGTGATGAATTTACCGTCTGGGATGGTGTAATGCTGAAAGGCTGGGCGACTCCCGATTCAAGTGGGATGAAATATAGTGCATCAAGGTTGGAGTATTATGCCGCCTGTCCTTTCCATTATTTCATAAGGTATTACCTAAAATCTGAAAGCTGGGAAGAGCCGGAACAACTATTTGAACCACCGCCAATGACCATCGGTTCTATTATACATAGCGTACTCGAAAGGCTGTATTCGGATGCGCATGCAGAAGACTGCCTCACGTTCGACGAAGATGATATGGACTGGGTGAACGAGGCTATTAAGAACCTCCTTGCTGAAGAGATGCGGCGTGAGAGAGCAAAGCTCCCGTTACCGAGCCTGCTCTGGGATCTGACGGGCAAGCGGTTAGAGAAGAGGTTGATGCGTTTCATCCGCGAGGAAATGGGACGCGGCGACCGTTATCAGTTCCATTCTGCTGAGGATCGCTTCGATATGGATCTGACTTTCGACTGTGAAACCGGTCCATATACTATGCATGTGCGGGGAAAGATCGACCGGATCGATTTCAGTGGAGATGGAAAGTCGATCCGTCTGATCGATTACAAAACCGGCAAGGTTCATGCGAAAACCGACATGCTGAAAGGCGGCAGGACACTGCAGCTTCCGCTTTATTTAATGACCATGTTTGATAAATATCCTGATGTTGACAGAGAATCAAGTGTCGCCGAATATTTGCATATCGATCAACGGGGTGGTCTGAGATCGGTTCAATTCACCGGTCAGGCTCTAACAGAGCGTTCAACCGATTTGGGTGAGTTGATTAAGGCGATAGGCGAGGGCATAAAGAAGGGTGTTTTTCCGCCGTTTCCGCAGGATAATGATTGTGATCGTTGTGATGCGCAGTTTGTCTGCGATCTACGCAGCCGCAGGAGTTCAGAGTGGCGGGTCGGAGATCCGCGAGTAGTGGAGATTGTCAAGGCAAGAAATATAGAATAGATTGAAATTGAGAACCACCCCCACAGACAACGCTGAACGCGAGATCGTCAGGCGGAAAATCAAGGGTTCGATGGTCGTCGAAGCCGGCGCAGGAACCGGTAAGACCAGTCTGTTGATCGAGCGAATAGTCTCGCTGCTAAGTGAGTTCAGCATCACCGATCTGGTGGCGATAACGTTTACCGAAAAGGCTGCCGGAGAACTTCGCGACCGCTTGCGACAGGCACTCGAAGCAAAAGTTATCAGTAAGAAGAACGACAAACCGGATCCGAAGATACTGAATGCGCTCGATAACATAGACCGCGCCGCAATCTCCACCATACACTCGTTTGCCTCTTCACTTATTCGCGAGAGACCTTTCGAAGTCGGGCTGGAACCTGATTTCCAGCACTTCGATGAGGCTGATGAGAACGACCTGTTGATGGAAGCGCTGCGAAACAGCCTGACAGGTCGAGATGACCACCGCGACAGGTTGATTTCTCAGTTTCTCCTGTTGGGCGGCAACCTGAATCGATTGACCGAATTGTTATACCTGATTAACGGCGAACGGGAATTGCTGCCTTTCTTCAAAGGGAGAACTTCCTTCGTTGAACCTTCCAACTGGTTCGACAGTTTCAGAATCCGAATTGCTGAATTAAACGAAAACTCACGTAAGAACTGCCTCGAAGAGGGCGACCCCGGAAAACGACAGATTGAGAAACTCGCCCAATTGATGCCTTCTCAAGAGGTTCCAGATGATGAAGACGCCTGGCGATGGCTGATCGAGTTGACCGGAATCAGCCCGAATAAGGGCAAACAGGGAAGCTGGACAGATCCGGATTTATGCAAAGTACAGAAGACTAATCTCAAGGAGTTGAAAGAAGATGCCCTGGATGTATATGAGAAATCCGGAACAGCGGTACTCGAAGAACTCATCATCTGGCTGAGCGGTTTGATTCTACGAACTGAGGAGCTGAAACTCGAAAACGGGCAGATGACATTCCAGGACCTGTTGATTTTCTCCAGGAGGTTATTGGAGAAGCCTCTTACGTTAGGTCATTTTCAGCACCGTTTCAAACGGATTCTGATCGACGAGTTTCAGGATACCGACCCGCTGCAGGTTGAAATCGCCATGTATCTTGCAGCGAAGAAGTCCGAGATTAAAGACCGGAGAAACATCCAACCCGAGATGGGAAAGATCTGCCTGATTGGCGACCCCAAGCAGTCCATTTATCGTTTTCGCCGCGCCGATAATCGAATCTACACCCAGGCGACAGAAAGGGTGATAAAGCAAGGTGAGAAGGTGATAATCAAGCAGAATTTCCGCTCGGCGCCGGGAATCATTGAGTTTGTCAATTCATTTTTCACGCCGATCTGGATCGAGACAGATGGAGGCTGCAGATATGAGCCGCTGACCGCAGATCCTGACCGATCTGATTCTGAACCGTCGCCTCCGGTGACCATTATCAATCACGATGAACCTCTCGACAGTGTTCTTCAAGTGCGCGAGAAGGAAGCGGGCTGGAATGCAAAGATTATCGATATCGCGGTGAATCGGGAGAAATGGCAGGTAACAGAACGAAATAGGGGAGACGGTATCAGTTATAGATCAGTTAGTTACGGCGATATTGCGATTCTCTTTCCCAGAATGACCGGAATTGACAGTTATTCCAAAGCCCTGACGGATGCGGGAATACCCTATAACATCGAGAAAGGGCGTGATTTTTACAACCGACAGATAGTCAGGGACCTGTATCACTGTCTGGTGGCGGTTGATAATCCTGCAGACAGGCTCTCCGTGTGCGGAGCGCTCCGTTCCGGTCTCTTCGGACTGTCGGATGCTGAGCTGGCAGAGTGGATGGACAAATCCGACGGCAGAATCGACTATCGTGAAGAGATTGAGGGCATTCCGGAGGGTATCGAGTCCGTACTTTCCATTCTGAGGAAATTACACTCGGAGAGGTTTGAGTTGACCACGGATCGACTAATAGAACGGCTGCTCGAATACAGCGACCTGATTCCGGCGTTACTCTCGGACAGGTTCACGGAAATCGACATTGGCGCCGTTGAGAACCTCTTAGCGATGGCGCGACGGTATGAAGGCGAAAACAGTTCACGCCTGAGAGGATTTGTTCGCAGGTTACGAAAACGGCTGGAGGATGGTGGTAAAGAGGATGTTGCACCGATAACCGGTGAGGTTGACTATGTGAGGCTGATGACGGTACATGCCGCCAAGGGACTTGAGTTCCCGGTTGTCATCCTGGCAAATCTCGGCGAAGGCAGAAGCCAGCGGGAGAAGCTGATCCCCTACCGGTTAGAGAGGAGTTTAGAGGTCGAGATCGGTGGAAAATCCGACGGATTCAGGACGACCGGCTATATGGACGCTGCGGAGAATGAGGAACAGGAGAAGAGTGCTGAAGCACAACGGCTGTTATACGTGGCAATGACACGCGCAAGGGATCATCTGGTGTTGCCATGTCTCTTCAAGAAATCCCCAACGGGATATACCGAGTGGATTTACGATCTTATCCACGAAACAGGCGATTATGAAGGGTTGCCGATGCCGTCATATCGGTTACTCACCGATGATCGATTACCAGCATCTGTTCAAGCTGTCAAAGAACCGGTAGAGACCTTGCCGGACGTCTCATCTGTCTGGGATGAGAGGACGGCATGGCAGTCGGAACGTGCATCCCGCCTGAAGAATGCAGTTCAAAAGATACCAAAGGTAACCCGACCAAGCAGACATGACAGCTACTCATCGGAACCGTATCCAGCTTTATCAGTTAAAGAGAAACCGGAGACTGTCGTAGAAGGTGATGAGCCGGATCGAACAGCAGTTGGTCGGGCGCTGCATAAGTACATGGCTTTGATCGATCCTTTTAACGTTCCGGATGATGCCCTGGCGGATTACGTTGCTCGTGAGGAGGGGATTCTCAGGGAGCATCTCGATCCACTATTGTCAAGCTGTCTGAACGGTGAACTCTGGCGTGAGGCAATTACTGCAGTTCGCGTGTGGCGGGAGGTTCCCGTCAGTGTCAGGACAAGCGATGGCATTCTGTTGGGTGTGATAGACCTGGTATGGGAGGATGGCGAGGGGCTGACACATATCGGTGACTGGAAGAGCGGTTCGGTTCAACCTGAGAGACATGCAGCACAGATGAGAGATTATGCATGGGCGGTTGAACAGGCGACCGGCAGGGAAGTCGCATCAGTTAGTCTCTTTTATGCAGAGTCGGGAAAGAAGGTCATAATCGAACTGGATGGTTGAGAAAAACCAGTAGAACTAACCGGTTACTGGAAAATATTCAGCCGAATAATTCTAATTACTTGCTTTAGCTGTTTTACTTAGTTAAATTTCCTTGTTTAATAATGAAGGCTGTCATCCCGTAGCTTAGGGATGACGAATCAAACTGACAACAAATTTAGAGTGTAAAATGACCGCTTTTATTACCCGACTTGGCGCCATAGTCCTAACAATCTCAATCCTGTACGCTGTTGCAGGTTGCGGCGGCGCATCTCAGAAAGAAGACGCCAAGGATCTGCTTGTCAAGGCTCAGGAACTACAACAAGCAGAAAAGTATGAAGATGCGATCAGAGCTTACCGCAAGCTGAATCGAGAGTATTCCGACTCGCGTGAGGGGATTAATGCTCAGTTTATGATCGGGTATATCTATGCCAATCATGTCAAGGATCATGAGCAGGCGAAGATCGAGCTGAATCGCTTCCTGGAAAAATACTCCGCTACTGCGGACAGCGGTCTGATTGCCGGAGCAGAATTTGAACTCAAATACATGGGAATGGACATTGAACAGATTCCGATTCTCACTGATATAGGAATTGTGGACAGCACGGTTATGGAGGGTGAGACCCAGGGGGATTGATAACCGGCAGGCAACTGCTAATCAGATTATCTGTCTTGTGACTGAAAGGGTGAGGAAAATTTCCTCACCCTTTTTTCTTATTGTGGAATGAATTCCCCCTTTATCCCCCCTTAGTAAGGGGGGATAAAGATTCTAAAATCTCTCATCTATCGCATCTGCGGCGTGTGGCCCGACATCCCGGACTTGATCCGGGATCGTAAGTCGGGTTTCAAACCATCAAGCAATTGCCGCATCCGCGATCTCGAAGAATTGACGGACGGATTCGATATCACTGTCGAGCGCTTCATCCAGTGTTCCGGTGAACAGAAGCTTTCCTTCGCCGATGAACGCTATACGGTCGGCAATGCGACGTATAGAGGTAGTTTCGTGTGTTACAATCACGAGCGTCAGCCCAAGGTTGTCTCGCAGACTGAGGAGGAGTCGATCGAGTTGGTATGTGGTATCGGGATCAAGCCCCGCAGTCGGCTCATCGCAGAAAACCAGAGGAGGATCAAGGGATAACGCTCTCGCCAGACCGGCACGCTTGCGCATGCCACCGGAAAGTTCCGACGGGAGCAGTTTTTCGGCATCCTGAAGTTCGACCTGTCTCAGCTTCAATCTCACGACGCGGTTGATAACTTCGTCGGAGAGGTTGGTATGCTGCTCAAGCGGGATTGCAACATTGGCAGCGAGTGATCTTGAACCGAGTAGCGCGCCGCCCTGGAACAGTACGCCTATCTGCTGGATAATCCTGTCCCGTTCGGGTTCATCAAGCGTCCACCAGTCCTTTCCAAACAGTTCGATCTGTCCTTTTACCGGTTTCATAAGTCCGATGAAGTGCTTGAGTAGGGTGGTTTTGCCGCAGCCACTGCCGCCCAGTATCACCAGTATTTCGCCGGGGAAGATGTCCAGTGAAATATCCTCAAGGACAACATGGTCGCCGTAGGCGGCGGTCAGGTTTATCGCCCTTGCCAGCGGTTTTTTCTTTGAACCGAGAAAAATAAATGACAATCCAGGACCTTTCCAAAATAACGATTATGATTCCGATGTCGCCAGGTGAACAATAAAGTGACCCAGCCGTTAAAACGACCGGGTCACAAAGTATCGCCATCCCGAAACGTCGGGATGACAGATCAGTTTACCTCCCGTCTCAGGGCGCTTCAATCTCGTTGACAGCCCAAAGCAAGAATTCACGAGCCTGATTCTCATACATGAAGTAGAGCGGGAAACCGAGCACCATGGTGCGGTAAGGATAAATCGGTGAGAAGTTACGCAAGCAACAGACACCGCCCTCGAAGATTGTGGTATCCGGATTACCATTCCAGTAACCCACCGCTTCGGTACGGTGTTCGGGTGTCAGGATCCAAGTACTGGGCACTCCAAGCCACGGTCTGCTACCTCCGGGAATCTTGGCGGGATCATAAGCTACATCCGGGCTACCGATGTCGGCATTGCCGGTCATACCGACGAATTCCTTCAGAGCGTTCTTTTTGCCACTGGCAATCCGCAGGTAGTTATTTGCGAAACCGGAACTGAAACTGGGGGAATCTTCCTCGGTGAAAGCGGAAAGGACATCCCATCCGGAGAGAATCAACTTACCGCCGGAATCCAGATATTGACCGAGTAGGATCAGGTTATTAGGATCCTCTTTCAGTTCAAATTGTGACCGGTCATCCGCATGCCAGATAATGATACGTTTGTTGTAAACATCCAGCGGTGACACGTAATTAACGTCTCCGATTGCATGCGAGGCATAGTCGATAGTCGAAATCGACCAGCCGTCAGCAAGCAGCGGAGATGTTATGTAATCGTAGAAGTTATCGCATTGTTCGTCGTCAGGGCTTCCCGGTCTGCCATTTCCATCCTTTGTCTCATCGACAATCAGGATGTTCATCTGCTCCAGATCGGGTATAACAATCGAAAGCGTGTAAATCGAAAGTGTATCACTCACTGCACCGGCAAAATCCCGGCATTGAGCGTTGAACTTGTATTCCCCGGGATCCAGATTGTCAAATTCGACTGACGGCGCTCCCCAGTCATACCAGTCGTCATCGCTCCATTCGGGCCAGGTGGTTTCACCTATCAGACGATACACAAAGCGATACCTGTAAGCCTGAATGTCGCCAAAATAATCCTCGTATTCACTGGTTTCGCTCGAACACTCGGTTGCTGCTTCCATGGTGAGAATAGTGGTTCGGTTGTCCCTGTAGAATATCGAACCGTCGGGGAAGAAGTCAGCCGTTCCGTAAACAGCGCTGAAAGCTGTCAACCGCGGGTAAACGTTATCGGTGACGATAACCCTTCTCTCCTTGCGGTCGCTGATCGAACCTCCCAGATCCATCACTTCAACACCGATTGTATTGGTATCGCCGACGTTGAGGAATGAGACGTCGAGAGGCAGTACTTTAATCGTATCGATCGAGGCAAGGATGTTATCGTTCGACGTATCATAGAACTGGAATTCCGAATATTCAACCCAGTCTGTGATCGGGAACCCGTCGATCATTACTCTGAAAAGAGCACCCGACTCATCCGGATCGCTCCACTCAACCTCGAAAGAAATCCCCGTACCGACAACCGCCAGATCGGGGAAATCGGCTACAAACTTGTCAATCTGGGGTTGATAATTAATCGCCTTAATGGTACGGGAAGCTGGTGATGGATCACTACGACCCAGGTTGTCCTGTGCCGCTACATAGATGGTGTGCGTCTCTAACATGCGCTCAGGGTCATTCGGATCGATGGTTTTCGACTCAAAGGCAATTACGCTGTCTCCCTTGGTCGTCCAGACCGGATCTCCTCTATCCACCCATACCCAGAAGCCTTCCACCAGCCCGTCCTGATCGTGTCCGAACCATTGGACGTGGAACATCGATGATGGTGAAACATAGTGATCGTGCTCAACTGAGTCCAGAGGTGCGACTACTATCCTGGTTTCCGGAGCCAGATTTGCTAACGGTGAACCCGGGTCCTCCGGTTCGCAGCCCCAAAAAGCTACCAACACCAGGAGCAGCGGTACTATCTTCAACAGTTTTCTTGATGACATACTATCTCCTCCTGTGCTGATTAAAACCTTAAACCAATAGAAAAACGGTGCGGACTGCTCATGAACGAATCAGATGCTTCTGCGAGTTTACCGAAGTCCATATAGGCATAGTCGAGTGAGAAATCAACCTCACCCGGCAGTGGAAGTCTGATACCGAAACCGCCAGCCCAACGCTCCTCGTCATACCCGAAGAAGTTCTTATACCTGAACTTGTATCCGCCTCGTACGATCAATGTGTTGAGATATGTCATCTCAACACCGAAATTGATACGTTCGCGGTTGTCGTTCGGATGGCTGATCTCAAGCGCCATCAATGCATCAAAATCCGCGGGGCGTTGCAAGCCAGTCAAGGTAAAGAAGTTGGCGGACAAGCCCAGCCTGTAGATGGTTGGCGGAGGAGCGGCAGTATAGTCGTTGCTCTTGGCTTCCTCAAGGTTCCTACGTCCCTGGTCAAGGTAGTCAACGTAAGAACCGTCGTAGTCGATATCCGGTCCGAAATTCTGTACCGCCATACCGATCTTCAGCGACCGTAATGCCGTTTCATACAGGGTTCCGATATCTGCGAGCATTCCGGTATAGTCGGCATTGTCAAGATTACTGTTGACAATTCGCAGGTTCAATCCGAAAATGAACCGATCTGTCAGCCTCTGAGCCCATGACACACCGCCGACGATATCGTAACAGATGAAGTTCTCACCTGTACCTTCCGGTCTGAAGATAGTCCTTACCTTCATGTCGCCGGTTGACATCGCCAGTATATGCACTCCCAGTACAGTGTTGGGATTAAGTTTCTTTGCCACAGCGGCAGTATTGTACTGGATATCCGCCGGCATATTTATCTGCGAGAATTCTGCCGCCGTCCCTTCAATATGTATCAGACCAGCGGGGTTCCAGAATGTCGATTGAATATCATCGGCAACAGCAACATATGTCTCCGCCATTCCGATAGCTCGAACACTGGTGGCAACCTTCAGTGTCTGCATACTGGTTGTACCGACTTTCTGGACTTCCGTAGCCCGAGTAACGCTCGCTGAAAACAGAAGCGCCAGCGAGACGACGACCCAGAGCGCTGAAAAACGCCTGAATTGTTTCCTCTGCATCGATTTCCTCCTCGATTTGGAAACGATGAAATCGTTCACACTCATCATCGTCGTACCGCCTCGTTATACACCACGTAGAGACTGGCGGTAACTTTTGTATGTGTACCGGATTCGCCGAACTTGAAATGCAGCGTGTGTGTACTTCCTGCCGTTAGATTCCCTAACATTTCACGTATCGGGAACTGGTTGGTGTATCTCGATCCACGTGCTGGCTTAGCCGCATGAAGATACGGTCCACCGATATCCCATCCTCCATCAGCGGCCCAGAATTCATCGAGGTCAAGACGTATGCCCTTTCCCCGCCGAACTTTGAGTGTATCATCAGTATCATACTGAGCAGGCTCTACCAGATAGAATCCCTGTCCCCAGACAATAGTTGTTTCACCGGCATATCCGTAGTTTGCAGGATCAAGGAAGATGCCGCCCGGATAAACCTCTTCTGTTATGCCAGTCATCTGGATTGACAGTTTGAAGCGATCATCAAGATAGCTGTCAAGCGTATCCACCTGCATCACACGAAAAACGATCTTTTCGAGGTTGTCCTGCATGATGGAATCAAGTTCGGCTATCCTGAGTGAGTCTTCATGGGTTATCGTTTCCTGTAGTTCGATGTTAATGATCTCGTTCTTGAAAGCGCCGTTTTCCACGATGATGGAATCGATCTCATCATTGATAGTTTCAAAGAGTTCGAGATCGGAATCCCAGCCCTGATTGATACTGTCATAGGGCATCAGGAAGCAGGCTATGGTGATGAAACCATCAATTACGTCGGCGTCAAGCAATGTGAAGGCAGCCGTCAAATCCTGACCGTTTGCGTCCACGTTATCTAAGAGGGTGATGGTTTCGGTGTAACTGTAAGCTGGAGGATTAACCGGTAACACGCGTTCGTCGTCACAGGCAGACAGTACCAGCATTAATGCCATGCAGGCTGCCAGCAATCCGCCAGCTGGCGGAAACGTCTTTTTGGATTTCATCATGCACCTCACTTCAACACCACGAATTTATCTATCTTAATGGGTCCGCCCTCCTCATCTATAGTCCCGTCAGTATCCTTGACCCAGCCTTCAACAACGTAGTAATAGATACCGCTGACGATTTCCTGGGCATATTTGTTTCTCATATCCCAGTATATCAGGTCGATGCCCGGTTGATGTTTGAGGGTAATCAGGTGATCTCCGGCTAAGGTGTAGATGCGGATTGTAGCGCCGCTGGCGGGAAGATTCATGAACTTGAGCTTGCGCGGATAGTGCTTTACGTCGTCTTTAGTCAACGCACCGCCGTACTCTTCCTCATGGCTTCCTCTGTAAGGATTCGGGACCACGCATACAGCATCCACAGAACTGCCCAATGGGGAGTTTTCCTCAGTGCATCCGACGGTCGCTTCCTGGAATGAACGACCTATAGCCGTGATCAGCACACCCGCACCCTTGACGCCCTGGTCAAAGGCTCGCACGATATAGTAGTAAGTCCAGCCGCGCAGAACGTCGTAATCGTCGTACCAGTAGACCCTGCTTGAGTCAATCGTCGTATCAGGTGGCGTCACTGTCGTATCAATGGTCTCAACCACCACCCAGTCCCATCCTGTATGGTTGACCGTTGTGCCTGGGATGGGATTGAGATCATACGGCATTCCGAGGTTCAGGTTCTCACGCTGAAACTCCGGATTCGGCAGTACGTTGATTATGTCGTACTGCTTCATCGTCCACCAGTAGTTCATATCGCTGGAACGCTGGATGACATATCCCTCGAAGTCGTAATCCTTTGTAATGGGATCCACGGACTCTTCGGAGTTATCCATCCAGAATATCCGTATGTGATCAGGGAATAACTGCATCCCTCCCTGGGGTTGACCGGGCAGGGCAGCGTACTCACTAAGATCAAGTGTGTTCCCGAATTCCGGCTGATCAGGCGCTGCCGGACCCTGGAAGTCGTTATCGTACATTGCCTGTGCCCACTCAGCGTTCTTCTTGATGTCCGGTATGTCATAACCGGCAATGAACGCCACAGTCACCGGCAGCTCCTCTCCTGGTCTCAGCGTCCATCTACCCTCGCTGGGAGCAAAACCCAGCAGGAAACGCCAGTCACCAAGTTCCGCGGTCGGTGGACTGTTGTTGGAAGGATCATCGGACAGCATGTCGAATTTATCGGTATTAAGATCCGGATCGCCGCCCGACACGCGCTCGAAATTCTTGAAGACAATATTGAGCGATTCGGGTGGCGCTGGCGTTCTGACGATCTTCATGGCGAACAAACCTGGTCCGAAACCGTCGGCATCGGTTGAGTCATCGCCATGAACCATCATTAACAAGGGTTTTTCACCTTTGTCAGTATCCGGCGGGTACACGTCATCCCAGTAGTAGTTCCAATCGTCCACCGAAGCCGGATCACCGGACTCTCCCTTGGCAGCCACGTCGGCATCGGCGAACAGCCCGATATGCACATCGGTGATGGCTCCATCACCGATATTGCGGATGATGAGATCGACCAGAATGAATGCTCCGGCATAGGCTTCACCCCAGGCGTAAGTCCTCTGCAGCACCATCACGTTCAGAGGAGTGTGACCGTCAGGATCGGGGTTCACCGAACCAGCGGGGTCGGAGTCATCATAGGCACAGAAGTATTCCTGGGTACCGCGAGCATTGCCGTCCTCATCTTCAAGACCGTCGTCGTCGTCATCAAGGGAGCCCGGAATAGCGTCGCCGTCATACCACTTCGACTGGTCGCCAGGGGGATACTCATCGTCCATATCGACGTAACCGTCGAAATCGTTATCGATGAAGTCGTGGGAGATGTCACCGACAGGATCTTCGTCGATGAAAGGCTCAGGATCGTAGTTGCAATTGCCGTCGCCATTCGCGTCGCCCGACTTACCGGTGTCCACTCTATCTGTTTCTCCTGGACCCCAAATAATTTCGCCGGTATCGACGACTATAGAGTCCTCATCCGTGAACCCGTCCTCATCGTCATCACGTCCGATGAATCCTTCACCGCCGTCCCAATTAACAGAAGGTTCACCGTTACCGTCGAGGTCTGCTTCGGGGTTATCCCACCAGTCTTCGTCGTCGTCGATCCCCTTGGCGCCCATGATGTATGTTCTGCCGGCGAGATCGGAATACTGCTTGGAGGTGGCAATGTAACGGTCGAATGAGGGTACAAAGTCGTTTGTTCCGTCATCACCATCCGTACCTGTCGATACGAGCCGTTGATTGTTCTTTATGGCACCTATCCAGATACCGGAACTAAACAGGAAATCGTTCTCCGAACCGAACGGGAACTCGAAACCAAAGAAACCGGGGAGTGCATCCGGATTCCCCTGCTCACCCCAGTTTGAGAGCGTCATCCGCACATTGCCAACATCGTGGACGAATCTGTCCTTGATCCCGGCAGCGGCGATACCGGCGTGTTCACCCTTGTCCCTTACCGGTCCGGCGTCGATAGTTCGCGAAATGACAGGTTGAACCAACAGTCCTGATATCATTACCGCGAACAGTGCAATGGTCGTTATTTTTAACTGTTTCAGCATATATTAACTCCTCTCCTTATCAGAATGATAATCCAAGCCCGACCCGGAAAATGCGTGGATTATCCCACGCCTCAGGATTGGGTCCGGCTACAGGATTCAGAACATAATTTGGAGAGGTGGTGTCGTTAACCCACCCCGGCTCTCCGGTCAGGTCGTCATACGCATCGGGTCTTCCGGCACGACCGTAGTTATCATCGACCTGCATGATGTTCTTATTGTCGAAGAGGTTCCTTACCTCCAGCCAAATCGAAGTCCGCCACATGCCGAAGGTGAAGAACTTGGCGAGGTTCAGATCCGTATTGTATGTCCAGGGAGTGCGTTCAGACATCTCCAAGCCTTCGATAAACGATCCACTGGCGTCAGTAGGTGTGTATGGCAGACCGCTCGCCGCTTTGAAGAGGCAGTTGATCTCCCAGTCACCGGGAGCGCCACGGATACCGAAAATCGGTTCACGATGTCCATAACTGAAACCGATGTTACCGACAATGGAATGACGTCGATCCCATCCGGCAGCGAGTGCCAGAGGTGGTTCCGCATAGTCGTCGCGGATAACCTGCGTACCGATTGAATAGGCGTTCTTGGCGTTAACCCATGAGAGAGTGTATGACAGACGTCCGGAAACATTGGTTCCATACTCCCTGGAGAGCGTGAATTCCAATCCCCGTGCAAAGGCGTAATCCTGATTGCCATACATGGCGAAGTTCCTGGTGGTAGTCGCCCACTGCGGGAACGTCTCCATGAACCAGATCTTACCGTCCTGAGTGTTAATCCAGTTCTTGATGTCCTTGAGGTATCCGGTTACGTCCAGCAGATAGTCCTCGTATGGGTTCCAGGCGATTCCCACCTCGTAGGCAACCGTCTTTTCGGGTTCAAGATTGGGATTTCCCACCAGCGGCGTACCGCCCTTAACCTCGGTGTTGACATCGGCAAATATGTAATCCCAGCGAGGTCTCTGGTAGAAATGTCCGTAATGAGCATGCAGGTATGCGTTCTCAGTGACGAAATAGGATACGCCCAGTCGAGGCGACACATACGCATTGACCTCCGATGGTTTCTCGAACGGTATGTGGTTCGTCGTCCATTTCTCATTGGTTGAATCTGTGGCGATTACGTTCTGAACAAAGCCACCGGGCATGTAGAGATCAACCCTTCCGCCCAGAGTCAGCGTTATATCCTTATATTCCATCTTGTCCTGCATGTATATCGCACCATCCTTGGGGACGACATCGTACTCCGTGGAGTAAGTTCCCCATCCATCGTTATCGATGCTCGGATAGGTCGGTGCATAACTGTGCAGTTCGAAGGCGTTAAAGTCTATGCCGCTCTTTAACTGGTGATTACGGTTTAACTGGCTGGTTATCTGGAGCTTGGCTGCATATACATAGGATTCTTCTTCAAGGTGGTATGGAACTAATTGTCCGACAGATCCTCCGAGACCATCTCCGGTATAGTAGAAACCGTGCCATTGTTGATAAGTGTTGGCGGGATTGCCCGGATCCCATATTCCATCACCGTCGAGATCTTCAAACGGTTCACCGAGATCATAGCGACCATTGCTCTTTCCATCCGTTCCCGGAAGATCGGTGTAAGGTTCCTCCGCCTCGCCGTATTCATCAGAATCCTTGCTGGCTGCTTTCCACTTTCGGGACGCCATGTACCGTGACATCTTCAGATGGTAATATGTCTTACTGCTGATTTGATGATTCCAGGTGAAAACGATCTGCTCATCAGCGATCGTTGAAAGTCTGGTATGATCTGAAGCGTTGTACTGGTAGAACTGCAGGTCTTCGTCGATGCGACCGTCCAGATCGTCATCCTTGCCGTTCAATACTTCTTCATCGATGCGACCGTCTCTGTCGTCATCCACACCGAAATAGAATGTTTCACCATCAGTATTGCGACCGGAAACGCTCCCGACCCAGTCTCGGAAGATGGCGTTCATTTCTTCCGGGGTATAGTCATAAGGGAAATTGCGGTTCAACCGGAAGTAGAACGGGTTTGTCCAGGAAAGGCTGTTACGATAGCCCAACTTCACCTTAATCTTGTTCTGAGTATAGGTAAGTTGAAGGTTACTGTTTCCGAAGGTCTGTTCCCGCTGGGCGTTAAACCTTCCTTCATTCATTCCCAGAAATCCTGAGGCGTCATGCCTCATGTCGGGTGAAGATCCGATGTAGATGCCGTTGGAGGTGGTGTTGCGACCGGTGATATCTCCGGAGAGGAAGAATGTCAAATCGCCGGGAACTGTCACGCCCATTTTCGGTAGTAATATGCTGGTAATCGGGCAGGGACCGCCCAGAGACACCTCAATGCGGTCGTAGTTCTGATACGCAGACGGCGGCTGCCATCTGGTCTCGAACTCCTTGTCTATCGGCTTCAGATTGGGATCATCGAACTCGTGATAGATACGTGTGGTGACCGTCTCGTAGAGGTCTTCCTGCTTGGGTGAGAGATCATCAAACGTGTACTTGAAATGACCGTGATATTCCTTGGGATCACCTTCTTTGGTGATGATATTAACTACGGCGGATTGTGCATTTCCGAACTCTGCGTCGAAACCGCCGGTAATAGCTATCATCTCGGCAACCGCCGGGCTTCCCACCGTTAGCATACGATGATCGAGAATGGGGTCTTTGACCTCCATTCCGTCGATAAGGTAAGCTACCTGACCGCTGCGTCCACCGCGAATATGGATGTTATTGCTTGAACCGACGGCGCCTGCAACAGTTCCGAGGGCTCCGACAAAGTCACCAACCGGCATGGCGTAAACCTCATCACCGGTTTTAATCCTTGTGGAAGCGGTTACGTCGTGTCTGAGCACTTTTCGTTTTGCCTTGAACACGACTTCCTGACCCTCGATTACCGTGGATTCCAGTATAAAATCGAGGGTTGTAGTATAATCTGCGTAAACCATCACCTCCTGCTGGGTTACTGTTATATAACCCACGAAACTTGCGGAGATGGAATATTTCCCGGGCGGGACGTTAATTATAAAGTAATCACCATCAAGTGATGTCGCGGCGCCGAGACCGGTACCGATTACAACCACATTGGCGTTCACGATCGGTTTACCGGTATCCTTGTTCGTCACCATCCCGGCAATTTTGCCCGTTACACCAGCCCACGATGCACTACTGAAGACAAGTACGAATGCAACAATGAGCAGAAGTACAGGACTGGTTTGATAGCGCACAACCTTCACGAAACCTCCTGCTTGAATTACTGCCACGATTTAGAGTACTTACAACTATAAATGACAGGCAGTTGTAATTGGGGAGCTACGCGGGGGTAGTTCTTGAGAAAAATGCCACGGGATACCGGACAAATGGTAAACCCGGTTCCCGTGGCTTGAAATACTCTTCAATTACTTACGAAACTTCTTAGCGGATAAGCGTCATTTTACCCACGTACCTCACATCGGTAGTTTCAAGTGTGTAGATATAGACGCCGGATGTAACGCCCTCGCCATCCCAGGCGACTTCATGTCTGCCTGTGGCAGCTTTGCCGTCAAAGAGGGTACTGACCAGTCTGCCGTTCACGTCGTAAACCGAAATCTTAACATCGGTCGCACGATTGATCGTGAAAGGAATTACAGTCGAATTGTTGAACGGATTGGGATAGTTGTTACCCAGTTCGAGGCTGAATGGTACAACAACGTTTTCTTCAACACCGGTCCAGGACTCGTTTACGATCCAGAGGCAAAGTTCCTCCGACCCATAATTGCTATTATTATCGTAAGCGTCTGCATAGAAAAAGACGTTGTCCCCTGCCTCAAGTGGCTGCATGTTTCCTTCGGCATCCTCAACCTCATCGGGAAGATGATACCAGTATGTGCCGCTGCCGAATGGATCGACGTTCATTGAATCCGGTTCTTCAGGCATTTCCCAACCGTAACCCTCGGCATCCTTTATCCAGTTGAACATGGGATCTCCAATCCCGGAATCGTCGGTCATCGTTACCTCAACAACCTTGTCCTCTCCGAGCATGACAGAGGAAACAGAGATGGTTTGGCAGGCGGGAGGAATCATGTCAGTCTCACCGTACATACCTGTGTAAACTGCCCAGACATGGTCCTCAGTACCGGCTAAATATGTGGGATCGGCAATGGAAGCAGCATCGAGAGGTGGATCGGCAAAGATATTGACTATCCTCTGTCTCTCAGCCCAGTCACCGGCATCCTCATCCCAGTAGGTTACCATGCTGGCATAGATGGGTGGAATACCCCAGACACTGGTGCCACGCACCCAGGACCCGGCAGGCGTCCATAATCCCTGGTGGAGGTAGATTATTTCCTCTACACCGGATTCATACAGGACGCTGTCGGCAAAGAAAGGAGGTTCTATCCAGGAACCGCCATTATAATAGAGTTCGTCGTATGTGTAGCAGTTATGGTTATAATCGCCGTCGGCTTGTATTGTTCCACTGTAATTGGCGAATACGTAAGGAATCTCTTCATCGGCTTTCATCCAGAGACTGGGATAGCGTGCAGTTGCAGGACCCAAAATCTCGTCTGCATAAGTATAGGCTATGCTTTCCCAGCTATCGCCATCCTCAGATGTACCGATGTGAATACCTGTTCGATCCTCGTCGGAAACGACAAAATAGATGAAACCGGCAGCGAGATCCTGAGCAATCGGATTGCAGGCTCCAAACTTATAGCTGTAATACGGATGACTGCTCTCGAGACCGGTCTCGGTCGTGGCAATCATGCCATCAAGACCGGCGGGAACCTTGGCGATGTTATGAGCCTGGCCCACTTCACCGGGAATCTGGTAGATGACGTAAAAATAGTCGCCCACGTCGTATGTCATCTTGGCGAAATTATAGCCCAGCTCGAGTTCACCGGCAATGAGGACAGGATCAATCCAGTTTTCACCGTTGTCGGCTGACTTCGAAGCCCAGATCTCCCAGGCTTCCGGACCTTCCTCACCGGTAACCGTATTGCACCAGATGACGTACAGGTTTCCTTCGCCGTCGATTCCGGCGTCGGTGTAAAAGAAGCTGCCTTCGCCTTCCTCAACGATTACGGTATAGGTGGCGTCACCTTCCGTGTTGAGCAGGATGTGATAGAGACCATTCACGCGATCGAGCGGGTTCAGATCTTCAACCTCGCTGAACTCGTTCAACACCGCCATTACATGCAGGTTGTTGTCCGCGTCTATCACGGTACCCAAGTCCAGTGAAACAGAACCGAATGTTGGAACGGTCTCGCCTGCGGGATCTATTTCCCACATTCCAGCGTCCCCGGCGTTCAGCATTTCGCTCCAGTTAGCGCCACCGTCCGAGGAATACTTGTACCTTAATCCCCAGAAATCGTCGGGCCAATCATCGCGGTCTGGCTGACCGAGTGTCCTGGTACTTTCATAAGTAGGTTTCAGGATTTCCCTGGTCACCTGCGTTGCCTTCTCCGGTCGTTCAACCGCCATGAGGATGGTGGTCGATACCAGAACCAGACAGAGTATGCAGGCGATAAAAAACTTACAATGAGTCATTTGTAAACTCCGTGTTGAATTTAATAGATTTAATTGTTTTCCGAAAAGTAAGAGTCAGGTGGACCGTGCATCGAAGCTCTCAAGCAGTATATAACCATTCCTGCCCCGTAGCTGTTTATATCTAATGAAGAATAATCAGGCTTGGGTTTCCAGCAGAAAGGCTATATTTGAGCGGCAATATAAACACACTACCTATGATTGTCAAGTATTATGAATTCAAATTGGAAAAAAAATCAATGCCATCAGTATATTATTGACTAAAGAGTTTAACTGTCGGTGCAAGATTATTAAATTGAGTGCGAAACAAAGAGAACTGTGTGTTCCATAACGAAGTCAGTCTGTTCGCCCCACCGGATTACTCCGTCAACTGACGGATTGAAACCCGGCAACACGGGTAGCTATTTAATGTACTATTTATATGTCAAAATTATAATATCTTAAGAATGTCGAATTCTCCATTAATAATAATAATAGGAATAGCTGTCGTCTTCCTCGGCGGTTTAACCCAGGGTCTGACCGGTTTTGGATTCGGACTGGTTACGGTGCCGATACTGGTGATCTTTCTCGTTCCCCAGCTTGTCGTTCCGATAGTTCTCCTCACTTCCATGCTACTGACGTTCTATCTGCTGATTGAAACAAGGCGATGGCTGGAATTGAAACGCATCCTGGTTCTGATGGCGGCAGGTGTCGCCGGGCTGCCGTTCGGGATTATCATACTGAAGCAGTTAGATGCCGATATACTGAGAGTCTTTATAGGAATAATCATCGTATTATTTGGTCTTGCTTTTCTCCTGGGCTATCGCCGCGAGATCAAAAATGAAAGACTCGCCTCAGTTCTAATCGGTTTCGTGAGCGGACTATTAAGCGGCAGCACGTCGCTCAGCGGTCCGCCGGTCATACTGTTCTTCACCAATCAGGGACTGAAAAAGCAGACGTTCAGAGCGAACATCGTAGCTTATTTCACGGTTCTGAGCCTGGTAACCTTACCGGCATTTATTTTCAGCGGATTAATCACTCCCGAAGTTATCGAACTCTCCTTATGGTTTCTGCCAGCCATGATATTGGGCGCATTTCTCGGAATTAAGCTGTCTCATAGGGTTAATGAGACGCTCTTTCGCAGAATAACCCTGGTCATTGTTATCGTTGCCGGATTTGTTACAGTCCTTTCCGCTTCCGGTATTCTAAGGTGAACAATACTCCAGCAATAAGAGAATTTTTCCTTTAAGAAAAGTTAAAGTATTAATGGTAAAATTCTTAATCAAGTCAGTCGCTTATTTCTGAAATACGATCATAAACTCATCTCTTTCTGTTTTTCAATCCTGATATAATCTTCATAATTATAGTTAGATACAGTTAATTATCGGTTGAACTGTGTTCTTAATCGAAGAAATTTGATATTTATTGAAAATCTCTCAATAAAAGTTAAAGTTCAGGTTTAATTATGTCGATAGCATAGGTGAAAGGAAAAACAAATCGCTACTTGAAGGAAGCAACAGCAATGTCGAGATCAACCGTTTCAAACGTAATGAATTATTCGATTGAGAAAGTTTACGCTCTATCGAGGATCGCAAAATCGAAAAACTCTCATAGGGAGATATAATAATGAGTACTGTCTTAGCACACAACACTCTTGCGCTCACCGCGCAGCGCAACTTGTGGCATCATCAGTTCGGTGTAGAAACTGCAATAACCAGGCTGTCAAGCGGTCTCAGGATCAACTATTCCTGGGACGATCCCGCCGGTCTGGGAATCTCAGAACGTTTTCGCGCGCAGATCTCATCCATGACCGAAGCCGAACGCAACGCCAATGCTGATATGAACGTCGTTGCCACTGCCGAGGGCGCTCTCTCTGTTATTAACGACATCCTGATCAGAATGAAGGCGCTGTCGATACAGGCGTCGAACGGAGCCATGACAGACCTTGACCGCATCGCGCTGGACATGGAATATCAGCAGTTGAAGAGCGAAATAACGCGCATTGCCAATACTACTCAGTACGGCAGTTTCAACCTGTTGGATGGTTCTTATTCATCGACCGGAATCAAATTTCACGTCGGGATCCACAACACGCATCTGGATGATTATTACTTCGTTCAGTTCAATTCGATGACGGCAGCAAGCCTCGGTATCGGTGATTCAAGTCTCTTAAACACAACCAGTGCACAAGCAGCCATCATGCAACTTGATACTGCCATCGATGCGAAGGACTCTGAGCGAGTGAGGCTCGGTTCTTATGTCGAACGACTCCAGTACACGATCAGTGCGCACAAGAATATTCACGTATCAACTGTCAAATCTGAATCCGACATACGCGATGCTGACATCGCCGAGGAGATGGGTAATCTGACGCGAAATCAGATATTGATGCAGGCTGGTGTAGCGATGGTCGCCCAGGCTAACATGATACCGCAGATTGTAGCCGGATTGATAGGTTAGAATATAAGGATGCCATCCCCCCCTGCTATTGCTGGGGGGGACAAACTGGGGGGGGTGCAAATAAGGTCGCCGACTGAAGCATGCCCAGCGAAGGCAGGGGTCGGCGCTCCCCATTTTGGAGGGCGCACACGGCAATATTCCCCGGTTTCGAGGCACTAAGCGAAGCGTCAGTCTGCGAAGCTCAACCGGGTTACATTATTAGAAGAAAAGTTAACCGACATATTGATTTTCCGTTATATTTGTGTTACATTCCAGTCAAATTTAAAGATTGGTAAATTCTGAAAAGTCAAATAAAAGTCCAATATGGGCATCAAAAAGGAGAACTGTCATGAGAACAACGCGTTGGTTGTTTTTATTAACGCTGGTTTTAGCGACGACTATGGTAAACGCCAGTACTGGTTTGCCAACTCATTTCCAACCGTCTCTGAAGACGAGTCCTGATCAAGCCAAATATCAATCCGGTCTGGTGGTTTTCAAGGTCGAGCCTGAACTGAAGGTGGAACTTCATGAAGCCGGCGCCAGTCGCTTCGGTCAAATGGACATCGACCGCTTCGCCGATGATATCGGCGCCGTGCGGTTTGAGACCAGATTCCCCAATGCGCGCCAGCCGAAGACCGGTGGAACAGACCTCAGCTTGATTTACGTTATGCATTTTCCCGAGACGGTGTCGGTCTTGGACGTCTGCCGCGACATGGCGAAACTGCCCGGCGTGCAATATGCCGAGCCACGGTTCATTGACTATACATTTCTTGATCACAACGATACTTATCGGAATGTGCAGTACGGTCTTGATCTGTGCGAGGCGAACGCTGCTCACGATATTTGCACGGGCAGTGATGAAATCATCATCGGCATCGTGGATACCGGCGTGAAGTGGGATCATGAGGACCTGATCGGCAATATCTGGACCAATGAAGATGGCTCCCACGGTTGGGATTTTATGGATAACGATGACGATCCCACCGATATTGACGGGCACGGCACCCACGTCGCGGGCATCGCTTCAGCTTCAACCCACAACGAATTGGGCGTCGCCAGCGTGGCGTATAGCTGCCAGATTATGGCGGTGCGCACCGGAACCGGCGGAT
The DNA here is from genome assembly GCA_013202285.1 of bacterium. Lineage (GTDB taxonomy): Bacteria > Electryoneota > AABM5-125-24 > Hatepunaeales > Hatepunaeaceae > JABMRV01. The sequence continues at coordinate 31,969 of JABMRV010000186.1, forward strand.
ACATCTACTATGGCTACGAGGGCATCGTGTATGCTGTTGACAATGGCGCGCACGTCATTAACTGCTCCTGGGGAGGCCCGTCGTACTCGGAGGCGAGTCAGGACGTCATCAACTACGCCTACAACAATGGCAATGGCGCGCTGGTCGTGGTCAGCGCCGGCAACGATGGCGATGATGGTCTGAATTATCCCGCCGCCTACGACAATGTCGTAGCGGTCGCCGCTACCGACCAGAACGACCGCAAAGCGGACTTCTCCAGCTACGGCGATTTTGTGGATATCTCCGCGCCGGGCGTTAGCATCGCCAGCACAATGTTTGACCGGGTACGAGTGCGCAGATTCTATCAATACGTTGACGCATACTACTACATGAGCGGCACTTCGATGGCGTCGCCGTTCGCGGCGTCAGTCGCCGCGTTGATTTGGTCACAGAATCCCGACGCGACGGTCGATCAGGTCCGGTACCGCTTGCTGGAGGGCGCAGATCCGATAGAGGACGAATTGATGGGTTCCGGGCGCATCAACGCTCTAAATTCCCTGTTAGTGAACATGGGGAATCAGCCGCCGGTCTGGACGGATGTGCCTGAATCGATCACCGAATACGTTAATACACCGATTACATTCAGTGTGACTGGCACCGATCCAGAAGGTGAGGATCTGACAATCACGCATAGTGGCGTGGGAAGCATTGAACACACTGGTAACGGAACTGCTGTATTCACTTGGACAACACCAGCCGATTTTGGTGACTATACAGCGACCTTTACCCTCAGCGATGGTGATCTTGATCTTGACGTCGATGCAGTAGTAACCATCAATGTTGTTAATCAGCCAGTACCAGGCACTATGATCGTGAGCGCCATCGGTTTATCGGAGAATGTGATCAACAGGAATTTCTCAACTTGCGAAGGAGAAGTAACTGTTATTGACCCGGAGGATGATGCCGCCGCGGTTGAAGGCGCATTGGTATCGGCAACATGGAGCGGTCTTTACAATGATGATGTTGAGGGTACAACTGATGGAAACGGTCAGGTAACTTTTGTTACGGCAAATATGCGACGCCCAAATGGTTTATTAACCTTGACCATTACTGGCGTAACGAAAGCTGATTGGACTTATGATGAGGAAAATAGTGTAACTACGGCTTCATTAGGTGTAGGCACTTACGGCGCTGGCAATGGTGATCTGACCCTTAATCCCGGCGTGCCTATCCCGGAGGTTGTGATGCTTAATCCCGCCTATCCCAACCCGTTCAACGCTACGGTTCAGCTGAACTTCAGCTTGCCCAACGATTCCTATTATCGGTTGCAGATCACCGATCTTTCGGGTCGCGAGGTGGCAGCATTAGGCGAAGGTTGGACGACCGCGGGTCGGTACAGCCGTGTTTGGGACGCCTCCGGACTGCCCGCAGGAATGTTCATCGCCAGATTGGACGTTCCGGGTTCA
>JABMRV010000187.1 GCA_013202285.1 bacterium
CGAGACCGGCAGAAGCTTGACGATATGAAGATGCTTCAGGATGATGTGGCTCGACTGCAAAGTGAGATGGAAGAACTCAGACAAAGACTGGAACAGGCAGAGGCTTCAGAGGTTGAGGAGATCATACAGCAGCGTCACCGGCTAAGCGATGGATTTTCCGCATCGGAATGGTATGAAAAGGGATTTGCAACCGATGATCTTGACGAACAGATCGAATATTATTCTTATGCCATCGAACAGAAACCTGATTGGAACAGGCCTTACAACAACCGCGGACTTGCTTACCATTACAAGGGAAACTACGACCGTGCTATAGCAGATTTCAGTAGAGCCATTCAGATAGATCCCAACGAAGCCGATTCTTACAACAACCGTGGATCTGCATATGATGACAAAGGTGAATACGACCAAGCAATAGCCGATTACAATAGAGCCATTCAGATAGACCCAAACGACGCCGATTACTACATCAACCGTGGATTTGCATATTATTACAAAGGTGACTACGACCTTGCTATAGCAGATTTCAGTAGAGCCATTCAGATTGATCCAAACGATGCCTGGGCTTATTTAGGTCGGGGAATTTCATATCGTATCAAAGGTGACTACGACCTTGCAATAGCCGATTTCAATAGACTCATTCAAATTGACCCAAACGATGCCTATGCTTACTACGACCGGGGTTTAACATATTGGTATGGACTGAAAGATAAAATCAATGCCAGTCGGAGCTTTCAGAAGGCGAAAGAGTTGGGTCATCCTGAAGCACAGGAGAAGTTGGACGAGTTATGGTAGAGTGCTGATGTTCGACCCTTTCAGGGTCGTTTAATCGTCGATTGTCCAAATCCGTGGGCTGCCACCCACGGCTATTCACCGGATTTCCCTTCGGGAAATTTATAAGGTGGCAGACAAGAATGTCTGCCCCACCAAGCAAACCGGGGCACCCGACAACAAGCATGAAATAATCTAATCAGGAACACAAAATAAATGAAAACCACCTTCCCACCGGTTGAAGAACAGATATCGAGGCTCAAAGAGAGCGTTCCACCGGTCGAGATAATCGACGAAGAAGAGCTGACCGCAAAGCTTGAGAAATCGCGTACCGAGAACCGTCCGCTGCGCGTCAAGCAGGGATTCGACGCTTCGGCTCCCGACCTGCACCTCGGTCATGCAGTATCGCTCTGGAAGCTTAAAACCTTCCAGGATTTGGGTCATACGGTTATATTCCTGATAGGCGATTTTACCGGCATGGTTGGCGATCCGTCCGGCAAATCGAAGACCCGTCCCCGCCTGACCAGAGAGGAGGTCGAGGCAAATGCCGAGACCTACCGCGAACAGGTCTCCCGCATCCTCGATCCCGAAAAAATAGAAATACGATACAACAGCGAGTGGCATGCGGAGCGCGATATATACCAGTTCCTCGAACTTTGCAGCCATTATACCATCCGGCGGATGCTGGAACGGGATGACTTCTGGAAGCGTTTTCAGGATGAAAAGCCGATCTCTATGCTCGAGTTTCTCTACCCGCTGATCCAGGCTTATGATTCGGTGGCTCTGAAAGCGGATATCGAGTTGGGCGGTACCGATCAGAAGTTCAACCTCATCTTGACACGGCATATACAGAGGGCATACGGGCAGGAACCGCAGGCGCTGTTCCTGATGCCGCTGCTCCGCGGTACTGATGGCGTCGAGAAGATGTCGAAATCGCTGAATAACGCCATAGGCATCAGTGACGATCCGAACGATATGTACGGAAAGGTCATGTCTATTTCAGACGAACTGCTGTCTGAATATTACAACTTTGCTTCGGGTCTGCAGCAATCCGAAGTAGAGGCGATCCTCTCGCAGGATGATCCTTACCGGAATAAACATCTGTTGGCAAAAACAATAGTCACCCGGTATCATTCGAGCGCTGATGCAGAGAGCGCCGAGGAACATTTCCTCGCACGTTTCAGGGAGAAGAGTCTGCCTTCACCGCAGGAATTACTGCAATCGGGTGATGCATTCAAGTATGACGATGAGAAAAAAAGTCTGCGGAAGATGATTGTTGAGAGCTGTTCAGCCGATTCGGGAAGTGCAGCACGCAGGCTTATCAAAGCCGGCGCCGTCTCCATCGACGGCGAAAAGGTTACAGATGAATTCATGGATGTCTCCCTGGACAAACCGCATGTGATAAAAGTCGGTAAGCGCAGGTTCTTCCTGGTATATCGCGACGAAGAGCAGCTCAAGGGTCTGGGCTGACAGCATGGTTTTCGGGCGAAACGGAGCGCTGGCGAGGTTCCAGCAGCCTGTCTCCGATGATCTGAAAAGGTTTCGCGAGTATTATAAGCGGACCCTGCAGAGCGGTTATTTCGTCATCGATCGTGTTGTTTCGCATCTTTGCAGGACGCATGGCAAGGGTTTTCGTCCTACGCTGACGCTGCTCAGCGCGCGCCTCGGCGCAGACAGGGCAAACGAGACGACCATCAAAGCGGCGGTTATCGTTGAACTGCTGCATGAAGCAACACTGATCCACGACGACGTAGTCGATGAATCTCCTCAGCGGCGCGGCTTTCCGTCGCTGCCGGCACGTTTCAAAAACAAGGTCTCGGTTCTGTTCGGTGATTACATGCTGGCGAACGTGCTCAGAGAAACTCTTTCCGCCCGCGACCTCCGCTGGCTCGATATACTGTCCGATACAGCCCGCCGGATGGCGAGGGGTGAGTTGCTGCAGGCTGCACGAGCCAGAAAACTAAACATGAATGAGGAAGACTATCTGGAGATGATCGGCGACAAGACAGCTTCGCTGTTCAATGCCTGCTGTCGAATGGGAAGCCTGACGGTCGGGATGTCCGATGAGGCGGTCGATGCGCTGGGTGAATACGGAGAGAGATTGGGGATCGCCTTTCAGATCCGCGATGATCTGTTAGACATTTTCGGTGACGGCAGAGGACTGGGGAAACCGACGGGCGGCGATCTGAGAGAGAAGAAACTGACGCTTCCCCTGCTCGCGGCGCTGTCGCGATCCGGTAAGCGTGAGGCGAGCCGTATCCGAGCGCGCATCAGGCGGGGAGTCAGGAGATCGGAGATTGAGAAAATTAAGGAATTCATCCGCATCAAAGGCGGTGAGAAATATGCTGTGGAATACATGACCGAACAGGTTAACAAGGCAGTTGAAGCGCTCCATATCCTGCCGGAATCACCCATCAGAAACCTGATGGAAGAGTTGGCTTATTTCGCAATAAAGAGAGGAAAATAATGATATACAAACCAATCATGTTTGCCCTGGTTTTTTCGCTGGTTCTGCCGGGCTGCGATGGGGATGAACCCATGAGCCTTAATCGTGAAACCGAAGGGTATCATTTCGCGGTGAAGATAATTGAGAGCGGACTGTCCCGTGGTGAATGTTCAAACCTGATGGAGGAAGCCTTCGAGGTCTTCAAAAATCGCATCGAAATGATCGAAAGCGACAACGGTGCGTTGAAGAAGCTGAACAGCGGGCGTGTATCGGTAGAGGTTCCTGTTGATCTATACGGATTGCTGTCGGAGGTAGAATCGTTTCACGCTGCCACTGAAGACCTGTGGGATGTGCGGATAGGCGGTCTGCGTGAATTGTGGGGAATCGATTCTGATGTTTCTCTAACTCCGGGTTCAGTGGAACTGGACAGCGCTCTACAGGTTATGAAGCAGACCGAGATCGAGCTTCTCGACAAAAATCGAGTATCTCTCAAAGGTGACGGCATGCTGTACTTTGGCAGAGTGGCTCTCGGCTGGGCAGTCGATGGCGCAGCACAGGTAATGATCGAGGGTGGCGTCGGTGCAGGTTCTGTTGAAGTGGATGGGATTCACCGCTTATGGGGAAAAACCTCGCCTGAAAACAATCACGTGATGACTGTAAAACCGCTGTTGAACGACAGCACCATATACAGTATAGCTGCGGATCCAGGTGGCTTATGCAGCATTTATCTGAGGGATGTGGAGGCAGAGATCGATGGTGAGGAACTGACCGGCTTAATCAATCCATTAACCGGGATGCCGGTGCCGGGTTATTTGAACCTGACTGTATGGGCTCCTGATGCCACCGCTGCATGTCTCTACGCCGAAGCGATGTATGTGATGAAACCGGGGCTCTTGATGAGATGGGTTGAGATGAATGATTCGGTGAGTGTTTTCGTAGTAAAGGACGACGCCGTCGGAATGTTCGCGGAAACAGACTCCAGGATGGATAACTGGGTCACATTGAACCTGCCTTGAAACGATCGATCTCCCTTACCAGGCGAATACTTGTCATTCGCCTCAGTTCTCTCGGTGATGTCGTGCTCACGACATTGCTGCTAAGGCGGCTGCGCAAACGATTCCCTGAAGCCCGGATTGATATGTTGACGGGGGAGCAATATCTGCCGTTGATCGAGGAGAACTCCCATCTGGACGAGCGATATGAGCTGCCGAAGAACCTGTGGTCAAGAAGAAGGCAAGCTAACAACCTTGCTAAGGTTGGATATGACACGGTCATCGATCTGCAGAACAGCCTTACCAGCCGACTGATACTGTCTGCAATTGCTCCCCAGCAGGTTTACCGATACCGCCGTTCACGCCTCAACCGCTGGCTGAGAATACACTTTCCATCTCTGCGAAAAAAGCTGACTACACCTCCTCCTGTTGCACTCGGTTACCTCCATGCTGCCGAACCGTTGTTAGTGACGGACGATGATCTTGGTCTGGAATTAAATGTAAACCCGCAGTCGTCGAAAGCTGTTTCTGAGATGATTAACGAATTCCTTAACGAGAATATATCCGTTGCTGAAACTGAACCGCTTATACTTGCTCCGGGCGCCAGGCATTACACCAAGATGTGGCAGGCTGAGAGTTGGGCTGCCTTTATGCGGGAGGCTTATAATGAGGGTTTCCAATTCCAGGTTCTGATCGGGAGTGCAGAAGATGTTGATATTGCGAAAAAGATTCAATCGCAGGTCGATTTTCCTCTGCTCATGGCAGCGGGTAGAACGAGTCTCAGTGAACTTGTCGCGTTAATTGCCCGGGGTCGAGCGCTCGTTACAAACGACAGCGGTCCGATGCACATCGCCAGTGCGGTCAGTGTTCCGATAGTTGCAATCTTCGGTTCCACAGTACCGGAGTTCGGTTTTGCGCCTTTCCGAGCATTGAGCGAAGTAGTTCAGATTTCGGATGACCTGTCCTGCCGACCCTGCCATCCACACGGCAGGAAGAGCTGTCCGCGCAAGCATTTTCGTTGTATGTCCGAGATCGAGCCCGGATCGGTCATGGCGGCGTTGGACAGTATATGCGAGAAAGAATGAATTGAACGGATCAGACGCACATATCAACGGGATGAGTCGCTTCGACCGTTCCAGGATTCCGCGGGGATTCTGGTCGGCGGTTTACAATGTGAGTCTCCCTTTTGGATTGCTGCTGGCGCATGCTGTCTCGCTCTTCAACGTTAAACTTAAAGTTGCCCTGAGAGGTCACAGGAGAGGTCTTGACGACTGGCAGATCGGGCAGGTTGACGAACGACGCTGCGTTCTCATTCATGTTGCATCCTACGGGGAATTTGAGGGAGTTATCCCACTTATCGAACTGCTGAATAAGGAAGGCAGATACCGCATCGCAGTTTCGTTCTCTTCACCCTCTGCGGAGAAGAGTGTCAAGGCGACTGAAGGAATTTGGGCGAGAGGATACATTCCAATTGATTCATTCTATCGCCAGCTTGAGTTTCTGGCACGGTTAGATCCGAAGGTGTTGTTGATTTCAAAGCATGACTTTTGGCCCAACAACCTGCGGGCTGCAAAGACGCTGGGTATTCCTGCTATCCTTATCAACGGTAATTTCCACCCTGGCTCAAAGCGGATGATGCCGATAGTACGCTCCTTCAACCGCTCGTTTATGAAGCATTTACATGCAGTCTGGACTGTTTCCGAAGCTGATGCCCTGCGCGTTGAACCGCTGTTGTCCCGTGGAACCGAGTTAAAGGCAGTCGGTGATACGAGGTATGACCGTGTCAGGCAACGGGCGGACAGCGGTAGGGAGCGATTTGGCGAGCTGAAGCAGGCGTTGCTGCCGGGACCGGTGATTGTAGTGGGGAGCAGTTGGCAGCCGGACGAGAGGATATGCTGGGATGCGTTTGACGAGATCCACCGCTTGAACGGTGACGCAAAGTTGGTTGTTGTACCGCATGAACCGACACCGGAGGCATTAGAACGAAATCGAACGCATGCCAAACGATTCGGATACAGGATACGGTTGTTCACAGAGTGGAACGGTGGAAAGATCGAAGAACCGGTGCTGTTCGTTGACAGCCTGGGTGTGCTGGCGGATATATATACTGTCGGCTGGGCAGCCTTTGTCGGCGGCGGTTTCGGGGTGGGAGTACACAGCGTCATTGAACCGGCGGCACATGGTCTGCCGGTTGCATTCGGACCGAACTGCCAGGTTTCGCATGAAGCGGGACTCCTGATCGAAGCCGGTGGAGGTTACATCGCCAGGAATGCGGTCGATCTCAAACATCTGTGGCTGAACTGGATAAACGATGAGAGAGCATACTGTAAAGCCGCTGATGCCGCCGCTCTTGTTGTAACATCCCGGGAGGGAGTGTCTGAGAAACTGATGGAACTGCTTACACCATTTCTCGGTTAGAACGTGGCGATCCTTGAGATAAAAAATGTGTCGCACTGCTATTCAGGCGCCAGCAAACCTGCGCTTGAAGGGATTTCGCTGAAACTTGAGAGCGGACAGCATTCCGCTTTGATCGGAGCGAACGGCAGCGGAAAGAGCACTCTGGCGAAAATCGCCGCCGGTCTGCTCCAACCGACCTCCGGCGATGTAGTATTAACCGGCAGCGGCGATTTCTCCGGTTGGCACGGTATCGGATTGCTGCTCCAGAATCCCGACGAGCAGTTTATTTCGAGCGATGTTGAGAGCGAAATCGCCTGGGGACTTGAAAACCTCGCGCTGCCTCTTGACGAGATGCAACGGCGGGTAAAAGATGTTCTCGAACGGTTCGAGCTTGCCGACAAGAAAGAATTATCACCTGAAACATTAAGCGACGGCTGGAAACAGATAACCAATCTGGCGGCGACAGTGGCGATGCAACCGCAATTCCTGATCCTTGATGAAGTGACAGCATTCCTCGATCCCTACTGGAAGGCGAAGGTCAGCGCAATGGCTGCTGAGTTGACGGAATCGTCCGGTCTGCTGTGGATTACATCCAACACACGTGAAGTTTTATCAGCCGACAGGATATTTCTCCTTCACGAAGGACGTCTGATTGAAGAGGGATCGCCGGATGAGATACTGCGCATGGATCATCTTGAGGAAATGGGCTTGGAGCCTGTTCCCGATTGGATGTGGGATGAAGTATCACGTTAATGATCTGTGACATCAACCGCAGAGGTTTGACGGCATAATGTGTTATCTTTCTCAGCCGGGTGCCCCGGTTTGACTCGCTAACCGGGTTTTAGTATGAACAAAAATAAAGAAGCCGACTGAAGCATGTCCTCGCGAAAGCGGGGATCGGCTCTCCAGTTTGATGATGAGCTGACGGATTCAGCGAGGAACCATAAGAGAATTGAGAGCGGCGAAAATGAGTATTCTGATTATCTTATTACTTGCATTATTTATAACCGGTTGTGATAATATAACTACACCCACCCATAGCAACAACCAGGTATTGCTCCAGCCACCGACCGACCTGACTGCAATTGCTGTTTCTCCGACGGAAATAAAGTTAACCTGGGTGGATCTATCTACCGGTGAGGCTGGACATGAGGTTTTCGAGAGCGTCAACTGCGATACGAGTTTCGTGTTGATAAAACAGACCGGTATCAATGCTGAAAGCGTAATACTTGAAGGAAAGTCCCAAAATTCAAGCTATTACTACACCGTCAGGGCATTCAACGAGTCCGGTTACTCCGATTTTTCCTCGATAGCTTCCGTGCGCGGCGGTGAACTTCTGCTGGTGATCGATACAGGAGACAGCCCGGTTCTCTCCGTAGCGTACAGTCCTCAGGGTAATATTATTGTCGCTGGATGCGGTGATTATATCGTGCGGATTTATAATTCCATCACGGGTGAATTGCTGCAGATTCTCTCTGATCTGCACACTCACCCCGTTATATCTGCCGCCTATAGCCCCGACAGTTCACGCTTCGCCACCGGAGATCAAGGGGGTATTATTAATGTCTGGAACGTTGAGAAGCAGAGGGTCGAATACTCGATGAGAGGTTACAGCCGCATTGACAAACTTGAATTCAGTCCTGATGGCAGTTTTCTCGTCTCAGGTTATTCTAACCTGTGCATCTGGGACATGACCGACGGGAGCTTATTCAACATTATCACTGGCGAAAGAGAGGGGAATTTAATCGGTTTCGCCTATCATCCAAGTGGAGACTATCTCGTGGTCTCCGAAGGCAGCAGGATATCGGTCTGGGATTCCCATGGCATCGATACTGTGATGACGAAAACGAGGTATTATTCAACGCCAACCCATCTCGCTTTTCATCCGGATGGCGACTACTTCGTCGGCGCTCGTGGATCGGCTATCGGAGTCTGGTCGTTCGTTGAGGATGGCGGCAGCGTCACCATTGATTCTCTGACAGTGCTGGATTCACTCAACAATGACGGGCATACATGGTCGGTATTTGCATTCGATTTCAGTCCCGACGGTTTGCTCTTAGCTTCCGGTTCAAGAGATCATACGGTTAAGATCTGGGATGGTACAGATTTCACGCTTCTGGCGACGTTAATCGCACATGATCCTGCAGTCTATTGCCTCGATTTCAGACCCGATGGCATACGACTGGCTTCAGGAGGCGGGGATACTGTAATCAAGATATGGAGCACCTTTTTCTAAAGTTCGGAATCCGTTTTGGATGTAGAGAAGTTAACTATTGAACAGCTTGATTACAGATACCTGGGCGTTGATCGACCGGCATTGAGAAATATCTCCTGTTCACTTGGCAGAAATCAGATAATCGGGCTTGTCGGACTTTCCGCTTCGGGAAAATCAACCTTCGGTCGTCTGCTTAAAGGCTTGATGGAACCGTCCGGTGGACGGATCATGCTTTGGACTCCTGATGCGGATAATATTCAGCAGCAAGCCGCTGACAGGTTGAAGCTGGTCGGCTGGGTGGGACCGCATCCTGAGGTGCAGATATTCGCTGAAAGTGTCTATGAGGAGACGGCATACGGTCCTGTCAATCAGGGACTTACGGGGGAGCTTTTAACCGAGCGGGTGAACCGGGCGCTCAACAGTATGGGTTTTGAACCGCAACAGGTATCGGAACGTAATCCCGCGGAACTGTCCGGAGGAGAGAAACGACGCATTGCCCTCGCTGGAGTGATCGCCATGCATTACCCTTTCTATGTTTTCGATGAGCCCACCGCAAGTCTCGATTATTCGGGGAGAGAAGCGTTCAGGGAACTGGTTCTGAAACTTAAAGATGAAGGATGCGGGATCATCTGGATCACCCATGAGATTCATCTGCTCCAGGGGATCATCGACCGGTTCTGGGGTATGGAGGACGGAAGACTGGTATTAGATACGCATGCAGATAACGTGGACATGCGAAATCTTGGAAAAAGGTTGACCATCGGTGAGTCGATTCTGGAAGATTCAAGCTCGTAGCGATATATTCGCTTGTACGAGAAGCGGATGTATAGTTATCTTAATTGTTACCCAAGTTTAGTAGTGTGGAAAAGTAGAGAACTTGTCATTCCAGTCAGGAAACAGATATGATAATACTTGTCTTAAACAGCGGATCGAGTTCCGTTAAATACATACTCTTCGAGATGGACGGCGAGCAATGTCTGGCGTGGGGATTGGTAGAGAGAATCGGTGACAGGGGATCGATCCTCAAACACAACCGTCATGACGGGCATACGACCAAACTCGCCGGTGATATTGTCGATCACACCAAAGCAATAGAATATATCCTCGCCATACTGCTCTCACCGAATCACGGTGTTCTGACAGACAGATCCGAGATAAACGCGGTGGGGCATCGTGTCGTGCATGGCGGAGAGCGCTTTACAGATTCGGTACTGATCGATGGTGAGGTGATGAACCAGCTACATGACTGTATTGAACTGGCTCCGCTCCACAATCCTCATAACATCAAGGGCATCACCGCCTGTCGCGGGCTGTTGAAGGACGTCCCTCAGGTCGGCGTATTCGATACGGCTTTTCACCAGCAGATGCCGGACTATGCATACCTTTACGGTTTGCCCTATATCCTCTACAAGAGGTATGGTGTCCGGCGATATGGTTTTCATGGTACATCGCATCGCTATGTTGCAGCGAGAGCCGCGGTGATGATGGGGAAGCAAATTGAGAAAATCAACCTCGTGACATGTCACCTGGGGAACGGGTGCAGCTCAGCGGCGGTCAAGGGCGGTATTTCGATAGATACCACCATGGGTTTTACTCCTACTGAAGGATTGATGATGGGAACCCGAACCGGCGACATCGATCCTGCAGCACTTCTGTATATTATGGGTCGCGAGGAGATCGGCATCGGAGAGGCAAATTCACTGATAAACAAACACTCAGGTTTACAGGGCATATCCGGCATCTCCAATGATATGCGTGAATTAGAGGAAGCAACCGCGGAAGGAAACGAACGAGCCGAATTGGCGGTGAATATGTTCGCCTACCGGGTGAAGAAATATATCGGAGCTTATGCTGTTGCCATGGGGGGTCTGGATGGAATCGTATTCACCGGCGGCATCGGTGAGAACTCGTCCGAAGTGCGCAGACGCAGCCTGGAGGGGCTCGAATTCCTCGGCGTCGAACTCGATCCGGAGGCTAACGAAGCGGACGACTCAGATGAGAGGTTTATTGACAAAGGCGGCAAGGTGCGCGTGATGGTCATTCCAACTAATGAAGAGTTGGTGATTGCGAGGGATACGTTGGAACTCATCCGATAACTGGGAGAGCCGACTTCAGTCGGCTTCCTTAAGGGCTGTCACATATCTCCATATACCGAAGCAAACTACCACGTGAGGACACAAGGCAGTACATAATAAAATGATCAACAAAGTCAACATTTCCGAAAAACTATCCCTGTATGACGATCACTGGGTGCCGCGTATTGTGGGGGAGCTGAACGGGCAGTATGTTAAAGTAGTCAAGTTCAAGGGCGCCTACGACTGGCATCACCACGAGAACGAAGACGAGCTGTTCCTGGTGATTAAGGGGAGGTTCACACTGGAGCTGCGTGATGGAAGTGTGGAAATTGAGGAGGGCGAGTTCGTGATTGTCCCCCGCGGCATCGATCACCGACCCGTCGCCGATGAGGAGTGCCATATCATGTTGTTCGAACCCGTCACCACGCTGAACACCGGAAACGTGCGGACGGGGAGAACGTTGGAGGAGTTGGGGAGGATGTGAGGTAATGGGGAACCCGACTTGCTACAATTTGGATTTCACAAGGCGGGTACGGAGTCCCACCCCGCTTCATCATTGGAAATATGAATAATCAATCACAACACGCTTTATTTTGAAAGTAGTGACTTCTATAAATCGTGTTCCTATCAGACTAACTGAGGAACGACTTTCACATATAACCACAAACCATCCGGAATTGGCAGGTAAAACGGAACTCATCGCCATGACGATTGAGAATCCTGATTCTGTACATGCCGGTGTAAGAGGTGAGCTGTCGGCTGTTAAAACTAATGTTGCATTGAACATGTCAATTGTTGTAATTTATAAGGAAGTCAGCGAAACTGATGGTTTCATCATCACTGCATTTATTACAAGTAAGATCAATTCAATAACAAGGAGACCACAACTTTGGCCATAACAGACCTCGAACCGTACCGCGAGCTGGTAAAGGCTGTGAAGCGCTCGCCGGTGAGGTCATTCTGGGTTGACTATGACGAAGAAGCCGACGTTATGTATGTGAATTTCACCAAGCCCAGATCAGCGACCGATTCGGAACTCACAGAGGATGACGTGATCGTCCGCTATAAGAACAATACCGTTATAGGTTTGACGATACTACATGTCAGTCAAAGATAATCCCGGGAAACCACGTCGTTCCTCATACTTCGCCCTCGTCTGGCGGCAGTTTCGCCGCAATAAGCTGGCAATATTCGGGCTGAGTGTGCTGGGTCTGCTGGTGGTGACCGCGCTGCTGGCTGATTTTATCGCCAATGACCGTCCGCTCGCTGTCAAGTATGACGGCAAAATCCACTTTCCAATCATCAGTGGTTACCTCGTTGACATGGGACTGGCACATTGGCCCGTCGAGTTTCGAAACAAGAAGTTCAAGAAACTGGTCGAGATGGATGAACGATGCGAGCCGGAGGATAGAAGAATTGACTGGATAGTCTTTCCTCCGATACCGTTCTCACCCAACGATTACGATCTGGATTACGTGATTACTCCCCCGTCGTGGTCGCATCTGCTCGGCACTGACGATACCGGTCGCGACCTGCTCAGCAGGCTCATTCACGGCACACGTATATCGCTGACTATAGGTGTGGTAGCGGTTTCAATATATATTACCATAGGGGTAATTCTCGGCTCGCTGGCAGGATACTTCGGCGGCTGGGTGGATATTCTGATATCGCGCCTGATCGAGCTGATGATCTGTTTCCCGGTATTTTTCCTTATTATAGCTATAGTTGCATATTTACCGCAGAGCATATATAATATCATGATCGTTATCGGAGCGACCGGCTGGGCGGGAGTAGCACGTCTGGTTCGCGGAGAATTCCTCCGGGTGAGGAACATCGATTATGTTTCTGCAGCCAGGGCGCTCGGTTTCTCAACGCCGCGCATAATCTTCCGGCATGTACTTCCGAACGCACTCGCGCCGGTGTTTGTATCGGCGACGTTCGGGGTGGCTGTGGCGATCCTGGTCGAATCGGGCCTTTCTTTTCTGGGGTTTGGCGTACCACCTAATGTAGCTTCCTGGGGAGCAATCCTTGCCAAGGCACGGGAGTTAATGCCTTCGGGATGGTGGATAACGACCTTCCCCGGTTTGGCTATATTTATCACGGTTACGGTTTTGAACCTGGTTGGCGAAGGATTGCGCGATGCAATGGATCCGAGGCTTGCCAGGCGTTGATATCAAGAAAATGATAAACATGGAGTGAGAGATGAATTATCACGGTTTGAAAATGTCGGCTGGATTTCTGTTTGTGGTTGTAACTGCTGTCGGTGTATCGCTTTTGATCGGAGCTTGCGATAACGGCATTACGAATCCGCCTCCACCACCACCTGTACAGAGACTCGAGATATTTCCGGTCAACGGTGCCTATGAAGTGGATATAGGTAAAAATTTTTATATCGGAGCGCACTTTCACAACCAGACGGGAAATCCGATTCGAGGAGAACGTGTATATTTCAGTGTTACCCCTGATACAGTGGGAGAAATCACCCCCTGGGCGACAACTGAACCGGATTCCAATAACGGTTTTGAAACGAACGTGGTCTTTAACGGTACTGTGAAAGACACAGTGCTGATACGGGGTTGGGTTGGAAATGAAAACATCGTGGCGCTGGATACGATGTCTATATGGGTCAGACCACCGATTAACGAATGACGCAGATCATTCTCTTTCAGGTTATCAATTTCATGCCACCGTAGCTCAGTTGGTAGAGCAGGTCATTCGTAATGATCAGGTCACAGGTTCGACTCCTGCCGGTGGCTCAGGTTATGACATTAAAGGGCTGTTTTTATAGGTTAGAAAACAGCCCTTTTCTCGATATACACGATACCAAATCACCTCATCAACACAACCTTGGTCGTGCTGATTTCATTTCCGGATTCAAGCTTCAGAAGATATATACCGGAAGGTGCAGAGCTGCCATCCCATGTCAACCGATGATTCCCGGCAGTTGCCACCGCATCGAACAGAGAGGTTACCTCTCGACCGGTGATATCGAAGACTCGTAAAGTGGTTCTTTCAGAGCTGTTGACAGCGAATGATATTACAATCGTCGAATTAAACGGATTCGGATATGCAGACTTCAGACCGAACTCAACCGGAATCGATCCGACTGAAACATTGACAACACCAAAGCCGTCTGCCGTCCAGACAGGGAATGAACCGTCACTGAGATGCTCTTCTGTGAAATCCTTACCTGCATGAATCCTGATCTCAGGTTTTTCGCCCTCACAAAATCCATCGATCTCATCTGTCGTCGGATCGTCGCCCCATAATGCCATACCGCATCTGCCGTCAGAATCGACTATC
>JABMRV010000188.1 GCA_013202285.1 bacterium
GGTGTCCCTGCCTGCGAATGGGCGGGTGGCCCGACTTGCTTGCAAGTCGGATTTCAAGTCGGAAGAAGCTGTCAGGTTACTCCGTCAGCTGACGGATTGAAACCCGACAGCAACAATAGGATAAATCAGTCAGCCGACTGACCACCCATTGATAGCAATCCACCGGCTGACGGATACTAAGCAATACAGCGAGAAACAGTAAATAAAGATATATCAAAATAAAAGAGGAGAAGTTTATGAAAGAAGTATCTCCATGTTACCCCAAAGCCTTTATTCCTTATGGTACCTGGGGTGGCAGCTGGTTCCCAGCCTGGCATACGAGCGCTTTAGCTGAGGTTGATATAGCCCGATTTGCAGCTGACGCCATGCCATACATTCTGGGAAAGAGAAATATCCAAATAAGTCAACTGGATTACTTGGTCAGCGGATCGACCATACCCTGGCTCTACAAGTTCTGGACGTCGCCCTACCTGTCACACAGCTTCGGTCATCGCATCCCCGGCTTTCACATTGAGCAGGCATGCGCAACGGGACTGCAGGCGGTGATGAAGGCAGCAGCTCAGGTTCAGTGTGGATCCCACAAGGTTGTCGGAGTACTGACCTTTGACAAAACCAGCAACTCACCGGCGGGCGTTTTCCCGAACCAGGGAACGTATCGCCGCACAGAAGTTATCAGCGACATCTGGGATAATTTCGGCTATGATCCTTCATCGGGACAATCCGGTTTCAACCAGGCAACAGGCGAAACATCGATGATTGCCTGTGCCGGCAGGGCTGCCAGGAAATACAAGCTTGACCTCAATGAGGTACTTGAACTGGCGTTCCTGCGCTACCAGCAGTATTTCGAGGCGAAGGATTCGGGATTTCTCGATAAGATACTGTTTACCATGAAGATACTGGACGTTCGAGGTCAACCTCTGGGAATCGTCGATGACGATAAGGGTATTCGTCGATATGGTTCCCTCGATCAGTTCAAGGGTGAGAGGGAGTTGGATACATGCGTCACCGCCGGTGGACAGACTCATGCTTCCGACGGTGTGTTCACCCTGCTGGTTACCGATGAAGGTAAGGCACGCGAACTGAGTCAACAACCTGAGATCAGCATTCAATTAATAGCATCTGCCGAGTACAGGACGGAAGCCGGATTTATGCCGGACTCACCTGCTTTTGCAGTTAAGCAGTTGCTCGAACAGACTGGGTTGACCATGAAGGACATCTCAACGGTTTATAACCATAATCCTTTTGCAGTTAACGACGTCATCTTTGCCAAGATGCTCGACTACGACTGGCATGAGATGAACAACACCGGCTGTCCGATGGTTTACGGTCATCCGCAGGGACCGACACTTACCAGGGTAATCGTTGAAGCGCTGGAATGGACGGTCAAGCTCGGCGGTGGATATGCTCTGATCTTCGGCTGTGCTGCCGGAGACGTGGGCATTGCAGCTATCTTCAAGGTCACCGACAGCAGAGGAGGCAAGTAATATGAAATCGATGAGACAAACAACCCTTGAGACCCTCGGTCTCGGTTCAGTATTAGATGTTTTCAAGAATGGCAGACTGCCTGCTAATGAAGCAGAACTGATTGACAAGGTATTCGGTCCTGCCAATAACCGCGGTTCGCTGGTCATCACCGGCGGTAACGGGATCGTAGGTTCAGGCAAGGCGATGCAATTGGGCTCCAGGCTGCAGCCGTACGGAGTGCCGATTGTAACACTCGATCTGCCCGACGCTCCGGATGGTATCTCGCAGCAGTATCCCGGTCTGAAGAGCACCTTCGGTCCCGGGAAAGCCGCTGAGATCATGGCAAACATCACCATGCTTATTTATGATGGCTCTCACCTGCCTGCAGCGCTTGGCGATTTTAATCCGCGCTTTGTTCTGGAGGCGATTCCGGAGATTCTCCCGCTTAAGAAGGCACACTACGATATGATACGGCAGAAGTTCCCCGAAGTGGAGATTCGTTCGGTTACATCGGGCTTCCCCAATGCAGAGTTGGGAGTGGGAATCCTTCATCCGTCCTTCCCGCATCAGATCAACAAGATATGGGAGGTCGTAGAGGACAAACCGTCAGCCATAACTCAACTCTTCCTGGCGATGGGTTTGATTCCGATTACGGTCGGAGACTACTGGTCGTTCATTCTGGACGTGCTCTTCTGCGGCATTACGCTGGCGGCAACGCGCTATCATCATTCCTGCAATATGCCGTTCTGGAAGATTGACAAGTACGTCAGGAGGTTGGTGGGACCGAATCCTGTCAGGGCTCACGACGCCATCGGACCCGGCGCCAGTTTCCTGACCTGGTCATGCCTGCATCACCTCACGGAGATGTACGGTGATCTGTTCTCACCGACGCCAGAACTAATCAGACGCAAGAACAGCGGTGAGAACTGGTATTCGAGCAACCGACCGGTGATCGATTGGGAACTGAACGACGAGGAGGAGTTCAAGAGCTGGATCCTTGGATCGGTGTTCCAGATGACCAGCCTGATGCTCCATGAGAACCGGGCGCATCTCACACACATGAACGCCATCGGCGAACTATGTGCTCAGTTCTCCAAGGGTATTGTGGCAAACATAAGAGACCTCGGCGCTGAAGAAGTCATCAGCAGGGTTGAGGCTTATCACCGGCTGCATCCTGAAGCGGCTGAGAAAAGCTGGTTCCCTGATGCCTTCGCACAGATGGACAGCCCGGAATGGCAGCAGCTTTACGTTAACGCTGAGCACGACGGCAGCGTCGGCGTTGTTACCATCAGCCGCGAGTCGCTGAACTGGGATGTCATCGACGAACTCAACCGTGCAGTTGACTGGCTAAAGGCTGAAGGCATCGGCAGGGTGATCCTCACCGGTGATTTCCATCTCTCAACCCAGATGATCGGCGCCGATACGAGTGAGTTCTATCCTGCGCTTGAAAACGAGCAAGAGGGTTTCAGGCTTTCGAAAGCCTGGTCTGAGACCGCCAGACGGTTCAACGATGAATTTGACGTTTCGGTCGGCTTCATCGACGGCAAACGCTGCCTCGGCGGCATGCTGGAATTAATGATGCATTGTCATTACCTGATTTCGATAGACAGCGCTCAACTCGGCATGCCTGAGATAACGCTGCCGGTCGTTCCCGGTATGGAAGGCACTCACTGGGCTTTCCGGAAAGCCAAAGCTGCGGACTTGTCAAAACTGACCGAACTGCTGCTGAGCGGCAGGTTTGTCAGGGGAAAGGACGCGGTAGGCTGGCTGGTTGACTTCGCTGCACCGGTAGAAGATGCTCTGAAGACGGTCTGGGCGTTGGTTACAGGGAGCGAGACGGGCATGGCACGGAGAAGAGTGAACGAGAATCCGTTGGAAGTACCCAAAGAGGTTCCCGGGCTTAAACCCTCCGGCGATCCGGTTATCGAAGCCGGTCGCAAGGCGATCATGGACTGCATTCAGGCATCCTGCGGAACGACTTTGGGACAGGCGCTCGAAGTTCAGGCTAAGCACTCTGCGGGCTTCATGGTTACCAAGCCGTGTCAGAAAGGTGAGATCGGTTCATCGTGCAAGAAGATAATGAATATATGAAAGAAGTGAGAAAGTGTGAAAGTGAGAAAGTGAGAAAGATTCCCCCCCTCTACTATTGTAGGGGGGGATAAAAGGGGGGGTGATTGAATTTCAGGCGTGTTATTTCAACGCAACAGACTGTCTGAGAACACTCAGTGTCCGGTGTCGGGTCGCCGTACCCGACACCATAATACATTGATATATTAAGATATAACTGTCAGTCACGGCGGACTGCCAGCCCGAAATTCTTTATTCTCAAACAAACCCAAAACCCAAAACAACCACGGAAAACCGATGAATAATCACCGGAATAAGAAATACCGACTGACAACCGTTTTATTCGCAGCGAGATTATCAGGGATGATTATATTTCTGGTAATCATGTCGGCGTTAGTAGTCTCATGTAATGGAAAGAGTGAGAAATCGATAGACGTTGATACCTTCCTCAAGAGATCGACTCCGGACGACCCGTACACATCTGTGACTATCGAGGGTGTGTTGACGTTTGATCGAGCGATGGAGGAAGATCAGGTCAGCAGCGTATTGAACGATTTGTACCTGAAATATATAAAGGTCCATTTCAGCGCTGAGAACAAGCTTGGGAAATTCAGAGGAGATATATTCCCCGGTTCAAATCATGAGGTAGTGTTATTCGTGTTCGGCGATGATATTCGCGAAAATGACGACTATTTCCGCTTCCAGCAGTTCTGCACCCAGTGGGCATATTATTACAAGATTAAATGTGACTCGTTGAAGATAGTCAACAAAGACAATCAACCTTATTATTTTACCAGTATTTCCGACTTTCTCGAGGCTCATATTACTAAGTATGAAGGCGCTGATGAACTTGCCCGACAGAATCATATCGTCAAGATAATGGTCGATCTGTTTAGATTTGATAAATTAGGTAAGAATCATACACATAAGTTTGTGAGATTTCAATAAAACAATACCTGAAACTGAGGGTTAAGCATGGAATTCCGTGAACCACTGGACGAACTGATAAACCAACCGGAAACATTTACCAAAGGTTTGAATTTCCCCGCTCCGGAGAACATCAAGATTTATGATTCAACCTTACGAGACGGTGAACAGATGCCGGGAGTGGCGTTTTCACCCGGTCAGAAATTCCAGCTCGCCAAGGCTCTGTCCGACATCGGCTGCGATATTCTCGATCTTGGCTTCCCGGCTGCAGCGCTCTCCGACAGACATGCGCTGCAACTGATAGTACGGGGTAAGCGGGATGGTGAACTCCGTGAGGATGTCGAACTGTTGGTTATGTGTCGAGCAAATCCCGGGGATATTGATGCTACTATTAAAACTCTGAAGGACATCGACGTTGATATTAATGATGTGACATTCTTCATCTTCACCTCCGGTTCCGACCTGCACCTGAAATACAAGATCGGTAAAACGCTGTTGAGACGTGAGGGGAGGAAGCTGAATGAATGGCTCGACATGCCCGTTGAGTTCTATCGCGAGGCGAATCTCAAGATGCAGGGTGACGCCATACGTTATGCATGTGAGCAGGGAGTTGAGAAGGTAGAGTTTGGCGGGGAAGACGGCAGTAGAGCGGATCTTGAATATACCATCGAACTGGCGAAATCAGGATATGCCGCAGGCGGAACCAGGTATTCCTTTCCTGATACGGTTGGATGTTTCACTCCTGAAGCAGTTGATTACTACATGCCGCGTATAGTTAAGGAGTTTCCGGGTGAAGATCTCGTCTGTCATTTCCATAATGATTTCGGTATGGCGAACGTTAACACTATCCGGGCAATGTCGCATGGTATCACTATCCCGACCTGTACGGCAAACGGCATGGGCGAGAGAGCGGGCAATGCGCCTCTTCACCAGGTCGTTACGACACTGAAGCTGCTTTATGGGATAACGCTCCCGCATTTCAAGTACGAGAAGCTGCGTGAATTGACGAAAATCGTGGAGGAGTTCTCCGGTATCCCGGTGTCGGCACATGAACCGATCATCGGCAAAGGTGTTTTCACACACGAATCCGGAATCCACACTGCCGGACTGTTGATCGATCCGTCGATTTACCAGGTGATACCGCCGGAATTAGTTGGTGCCAAGATTCGATATGTATTCGGGAAACACTCAGGTCTCGCCGCCGTCAAGGCTGTGCTGGAGAGACCTGAATATCGAGCTGGGCTTGAGAGGGACGGAGTCGATGTGAACGCTGAATTGATAGAAGCGGTGACCCTGTTCGTCAAGGATGCACGTCAGAAACGCACACGATCGGATAGGTTCACATCTGTAACAGAAGCATATTACAGAGAATACGATAGACTGGGGATTTCGGAGCTTAGACTTGTCGAGCTGGCTTCGACTATTGGAAGGCTCCTGGCTGAAGGCATAATGCCGGATCTGGAAGAAGCGCCGGTATATTTCCCCACCAGAAAATGGAAAAAAAGCAGGAGGAAGGAAAAATGAGTCTTGATTGGCTTCCCCGCGAAGGCGGATTGAAAGACCATGACCTGTGGGGCGACGAATTTATCGGTGGTGAGGCGCCCACGGTCCAATATGAATTAAAACCGATTATTAACCCGAAAGGTGAAACAGTCGAAGATTTATTCAGCGCCTGGATCACGCTGGATAATCCGCGGCAGTTCAATTCATATACCACCGGGATGGTCAAGGGCGTCATCTCCGGTTTTCACCGGGCATCGATGGATCGAAGGGTGGTGGCGGTGATCTTCACCGCTGTGGGTAACCGGGCGTTCTGTACCGGCGGTAACACGAAAGAGTATGCCGAGTATTACTCCAATCGTCCGACGGAATACGGTCTCTACATGGATCTGTTCAATGCCATGGTCGATGCGATCCTGAATTGCAAAAAACCGGTGATCTGCAGGGTGAACGGGATGCGCGTTGCAGGCGGTCAGGAGATCGGAATGGCTTGCGATCTCGCAGTGGCTGCCGACACGGCGATATTCGGTCAGGCGGGTCCCAGGCACGGCTCGGCTCCGGACGGCGGATCGACCGATTTCCTGCCCTGGTTCCTGACTATCGAGCAGGCGATGTGGAATTGCATCTCCTGCGAGATGTGGTCGGCGCACAAGATGCAGCGTATGGGTTTGATAACGAAAGCGTTGCCGGTTCTCAAAGACGGCGATAGTTTCGTTCGTAATCCGTTCGTTATTACCGACCGTTACGTCGAAGATGGCGAGGTCGTTTACGGAGAGTTCGAAAGGGGCGACAAGGCGAGAGCAGCCAAGGATTTCCTCAAGTCGGCTGAGTATGATTTCAGCAGGCTTGACGCTGAGGTCAACAAGCTTCTCTGGACATTCACCAACCTGTTCCCCGGATGTCTTATCAAGTCGATCGACGGTATCCGGATGAAGAAGAAATTCTTCTGGGATCAGACCAAGCTCGCCAATCGTCACTGGCTGGCGGCGAACATGTCAACTGAGGCATTCCTCGGTTTCCATGCATTCAACACCAAGAAGATTACCGGTCAGGATACTATTGATTTCATCAAATACCGTCAACTGCAGGCGGAAGGACATCCATTCGACGATGAATTCATGGAAGCTGTACTCGGCAAGCCGCAAGAGTAATACTGAGTGGGGAGGGCGGACATTCCTGTCCGTCTGGGGCGAGCGGACACTCCTGTCTGCCTAAAAGGGGTCGGCTCAGACAAGAGTGTCTGAGCTCCCCGAACAGTTAATTTCCGAGTAAACCAATGGACGAGAAGGAACGTGACAAGCAGTATCGTCTCTGGCATTTTCTCGATCTCCTGGGTGTTATAACCTGGGTGATGAATCGAGGCATCAGGGGAAGCGCGATGGTTCACAAAACGCCACCGCGGCAGACTGGTGAGCCACCGATGGTCGAACTTGACCGGTTGGTGAAGTTAGCTGCCCTCGGCAAGGCTCCTGATGCGGTGGTGGACGATGAACAGATGGAGCAGATCGTTTCTCTGTTTCACACGGTGGCATTTCGAGATGGATCGGTTAGTTCGGAAGAGACTGCCGCAATGAAGAAATTCATCGAAGGTCACCTCCCGCCCGGATCGCCTGAGATAGAGGTCGAGCATTTCCTGATCGCTTTCAAGGATCACCACAGTTCGGACGCTAATCTTAAGGAAACCTGTCATCTGCTGCGGACGAGGCTCCGACCGGGCGCGGCGGAACAGATAGTGGAATCGCTGTATCGTCTGGCATATTTTCACGGTTTGGATCTCGAAGAACGCTGCGAGGTTGAGAAGATTGGTGAATACTTTGGGCTGTTTTCATCGGAGATACGCCTGGCGGAGTCGGCGGCAAGAAGATCAGTGGAGAAGAAGGGGGATTGAGTCATGAATGAATTCGACGAGGAAAAGGAAATCCAGCGGTGGAAGCGTTGGAAATTCCTCAGCTTCATCGGCAGGTTGCTCAAGGTCGGTACGGTGATGCGCACTGATTCCGTGAATTGGTCTTCACGCACCGAGGGACCGCCCATGGTAGAGTTGGAGAAACTCGCCACGGAAGGGTTTAAGGAAGGTACTGCAAAGGGAGACTCAAGCTTGGAGATACTCGAATACACCATGACTCTTTTCGCTGCCGTAACACGGACCGAGAGCGAGGAGTCTGACGAAGGTGTTCGGATCCTTCGGGAGTTCATTGTCGAGTCCGACCTTCCGGGTATCGGTGATGAAGCCATTCTGTCTCTCATGGAGAAGTACAGAGCGGGTCTCGGCAATTATCAGCAGCTTCGCAATGACCTGTTTATGCTGAAAAAGCGGATCGACCGCAACAGGCTGAAACAGTTGGTGAAGTATCTCTACCGGTTTGTTTACAGGTATGGTGCCGATTCGCCGGAGAGCCGCCAGGTGGCGAATATCGTTGGGCAGCTTGGTTTGTCACACTCGGACATCAGATTTGCTGCTGTGGATGTAAAACGAGAGATGGAGAAACAGGGAGACGATTCTGCAAATTGAAGTAAAACACAATCTTGGTCGAGAGCGGGCGATTGTGAAGATCGACCGGTTTTTCGATGAACTGTCCGATCTGGAGCTGCCGTCGGATATCGGTATCGTCGATCCGAGCCGTAACTGGCAGGACAACGTGATGAGTGTCTCCTTCAAAGCGAGAAAGGGCTTCATCAGGCTGAATGTCACCGGTAAAGTGACGGTTGATGAAGACGTTGTAATTATCGAGATAAATCTGCCTCCGGTCGTAACGAGCTTCATCAGTGAGGATCAGATACGATCGACATTTCATGCGAAGGTTGAGGCGTTTCTGATCGAAGGATAATTAATAACTGTTGAAAAAGTCTTTTTTGTCATTCCCGCGAAGGCGGGAATCCAGACATGTTATTGTTATTACTTGGATTCCGGCTTTCGCCGGAATGACGAAATATAATTCTTGCATTAGTTCTGACACCTTCTCAGCAGGTACGAATTAACAGGAAAACAAAAAGGAGTATTACATGGCAATATTAGAGGGAAAAACAGCGATCGTAACGGGCGGATCGCTGGGTCTTGGCGCGGCAATAGCCTTGGAGTTGGGCTCGGACGGTGCGGACGTGGCTTTGAACTACCGCAAGCATTCCGACGAGGCTGAAGCGGTTGCGGCGAAGATACGCGACATGGGTCGACGGGCAATGGTCGTGCAGGCGGACGTTTCGTCGTTCAACGACGCCCAGGAGATGGTCGATAAGGTCAATGCGGAATGGGGAAAAGTTGACATCCTCGTCTGCAACGCGGGCATCAACTGGGACGGCGTCATCTGGAAGATGAAGGAAGAGCAGTGGGACACGGTAATTGACATCAACTTGAAGGGTTATTTCAATTACATCCGCGCGGTTGCGCCGTTGATGCGTGAACAGCGTTACGGCAGGATAGTCTGTCTGACGTCGATAAACGGCATGCGCGGCAAGTTCGGGCAGGCTAACTACTCGGCGACCAAGGCGGGGATCATCGGTTTGGTCAAGACTGTTGCCAAGGAGTTGGGCGGCAGGGGTGTAACGGTGAATGCGATTGCTCCCGGCTTGATTTTGACTGACATGATGGCGGCGATGCCTGAGGAGGCGAAGCAGGCATCGTTGGACGAAACTGCTCTAAAGCGGTTAGGCGAACCGGAGGATGTTGCTCACGTGGTCAGCTTCTTCTGCAGCGACCATGCGCGGCATGTCACGGGTGAGGTGATTAAGGTTGACGGCGGGCAGTTTATCTAACCTTCCCCCCCCTAAGTAGTATGGGGCGAGTAGAGAGAACAACCTTCCCCCCCTACGAAGTAGGGGGGGAGTAAGGGGGGGTTACCTCATGCAAAGAAAGTTTGAGCAACTGCCAACCTTTGATCTTCCCCCCTACGCAGTAGGGTAGGAGTAGAGAACAATCTTCCCCCCTTACGCAGTAGGGGGGAAGTAGAGAACAATCTTCCCCCTCTACAAAGTAGGGGGGGAGTAAGGGGGGGTTACCTCTTGAAAAGAAAGCTTGAACAACTTCCACCCGTCACACCTGAGCTTCGCAATCGCGCTCGCGAACTCCGCCAATCAATGACCGAAGCCGAGGCGTTCCTCTGGTCAAAGATTAAAGCTGACGGTCTCGGAGTGCGCTTTCACAGGCAACGTGTAGTTGGATCCTATATCTGTGATTTCGTATCGCTGGATGCTCGTGTGGTGGTTGAAGTCGATGGTTCTCAGCATTTCCGGAGAACCGGACAGGCAAAGGATAAGGAGCGTGATGCGTTCTTGGCGTCTTGGGGATTCAGGGTTTTGCGATTCTCGAACTTGGATGTGCTGAAGAATATTGAGGGGGTAGTGGCTATGATTGCGGAACAACTTAAGGATACCCCCCCTGAGTCCCCCCCTGCAATAGCAGGGGGGGGGAACTAAAGGGGGGGTAGATGACCGCAGGTCATACTGCGCTTGAAAACTGGTGGGAACGGAAATTTATGGAGACTAAACATGAAGAAGATTAATCTAAAATGCCCACAATGTGGTAAGAAGTTAACAGCAGAGGTAGATATAGGAGACGATATTTGGTGTCCCAATTGTGGTAAGATTATTCCTATTCAAGATAATTCATTTAAAGGGAAGAAAAAGCAAATTTCCCTAAACAAATCTGAAAATGTACTAATTTGGATTTGTGCAATACTATTTGGCATTCTAGTCTATTATGTTATTCATAGTTCTGGACTAAAATCAAGAATTAGATATTTAGAAAGAGCGAATAGTACATTATTAACAGAAATTAAATCAATGAAATCCTCAGTAAAAGAACTTGATATTGAAAGTGATTTACAACCGGCTGGATTAAATTTCTTTTATGGAAATACTAATATTGAGGATATTAAGAAAGTGATACTATCTGATGGTCGTTTATTGGCGGGTCCGAGTGTCGATATTATGGGTGAAATAGTTAATAAATCTGGATATGATTGTTCAATAGTAGCTCTTTCTTTAAGCATTTATGA
The DNA here is from genome assembly GCA_013202285.1 of bacterium. GTDB lineage: Bacteria > Electryoneota > AABM5-125-24 > Hatepunaeales > Hatepunaeaceae > JABMRV01. The sequence continues at coordinate 10,950 of JABMRV010000188.1, forward strand.
TCCGAAAGGAAAGATAATTGCAGTAGAGCCAATTATTGTTAGTAACATTGTACAAAACCAACTTAAGACTTTTAAAGCACATGTAGATGATATGAGAAGTAACCAGATAGCAAAATTTAAGATACAGGTAGATGAGTACTTAAATAAAACGGAACAGTAAGTTTAGGATAAGTTATAAGTAAACAGGAGATTAAGATGAAATCAAAAAAGGAAATCCTAAATGAAGAGATTGAACTCCTCAAACAGTTTAAAGAGAGGATTCCTGGTGCATTTTGGGAAGATGGGATTGTTAATCCCGATGTTTATCTGAATCATAAGAATTATCCACGAATTCTTTACATCATGAAGGAAGCAAATGCGGAAGGTGAAAGCGATGATTTACGTAAATTTCTAAGGGGAAAAAGTCAAGGACAAACTTGGAATACGGTGGCTCGGTGGAATTATGCAATATTTAATAACTTTCCAAGCTGGAATGAAATAATAGCAATTAATGAAGTTGAACTACGTAAGAAATGGCTTTCTTATTGTTCGGTTGTCAATCTTAAGAAAAGTCCAGGTGGTGGCAGTGCAGATATAGATAGTATTCAGAAAGCTGCAGATAAATGCAAAGATCTTCTGGTACAACAGATACTACTTTATGAACCTCATTTCATGATATGTTGTGGTACGGGATATATTGTTAGTCAGTTATTTCAAGATCAAATATTGGCACCCTGGAAGAAAAGCAGATTTGGTTTGGATTTTGCTGAATTTAATCTCACTTCTTGTTTTACAATTCAATATATACATCCCCAAGCACGTTTTTCAAATAATTTCAAACACTTCATGCTCACAGAAACAATCAAAGAACTGATAAAGGAAACTAAACCATGAACCTATCAGAAATCGTATCAATCTCCGCCTGCCGCACCCCGATGGGGTCGTTCGGCGGGACGATGAAGAACGTGGCGTCTTTTGACATCGGCGCAACCGCTGTCAGAGCCGCCGTTGAACGCGCCGGACTTACCGGCGATCAGATCGACGACGTCATCCTCGGCTCCTGCCGCCAGGCTGGCAACGGACCGAACCCCGCAAGGACAGCTTCCGTGCGCGGCGGCGTATCAAGCAGTGTGCCGGTCATAACCCTTAACATGGCGTGCCCTTCAGGAATGCGCGCTACGGCATTCGCTGCTCAGCAGATAATGCTGGGCGATTCGGAAATTGTGCTCGTCGGAGGCTTCGACTCAATGAGCACCATCCCGTTCCTGCTGAAGAACGCCCGCTGGGCAGGTTTCAAATTCGGCGACAAGAAGCTTGAGGACGGTTGGTGTGACTCGGTAGATCCTCTCATCGGTCAGGGCATGGGCGCCACCGCTGAAAACCTGTACGACAAGTACAAAATCCCGCGCGAGGAGCAGGATAAGTTCGCCATCGAATCCCATGAAAAGGCGCATAACGCCTGGGAGAACGGATATTTTGATGCTGAGGTCGTACCAGTAGAAGTCCCACCAGCGCACAGAAAAGCCGATCCGGTTACATTCAGCCGCGATGAGACTATCCGCTACCCGGTGAATCTTGAGAAGATGGCGAAACTTCCCGCCGTATTCCGCAAGGATGGGACGGTTACCGCCGCTAACGCCTGCGGAATGTCGGACGGCGCCTGCGCTCTGGTCATTACATCCCGCGATAAGGCGAAGGAACTCGGAAGAGAACCGTTGTTCTCCATCGTCAGCTATGCCAGCGCTGCCGTTCCCTCTGAGACGATGGGTGAAGGTCCGGGAATCGTGATCCCGATGGCGCTCGAAAAAGCAGGCATGAAGCTCGATGACATGGACTTGATCGAAGTCAACGAAGCCTTTGCCATCCAGGTGCTCGCCAACGAACATGTACTGGGATGGGACAGGTCGAAACTGAACGTCAACGGCGGAGCGATAGCTCTCGGACATCCGACCGGCATTTCCGGCGCGCGCATCCTGGTAACGCTCTATCATGCGCTGAAGACCCATGACAGGGAGACCGGCATAGCGGCAATCTGCGGCGGCGGTGGAGTAACGATGGCGATGGTGATAAAAAGAGAAAGTTAGCAAGTGATCAAGTTTGCAAGTAATCAAGGATTTTATCCGTGCTGTTCAAGAGGATAGAAGAGATTGAAGTATGGAAACGTGGTTGTCGATTGGCGATTGATATTTACCGTGTCGCTGAAAAAGGACCTTTGGCAAAGAATTGGGGATTGAGGGATCAGATTCAAAGAGCTGCCATATCCATCTCCTCAAACATAGCTGAAGGATATGAACGAGATTCATCTGCCGAGTTCAGGCGTTTTCTACTTATCGCTAAGGGGTCTTGTGGAGAGTTAAGGACACAGCTTTATATCATTCAAGCCCTTGGATTGGTCTCGGATGAAGATGTAAAACCGCTCATAAAAGAATGTATTGAAATTTCATCAATGCTCAAAAGCCTTGCATCCCAGATTCAGACCAAAAGAGGGCAATGACATTTTCTTTATCACTTTATTACTTGATTACTTGATCACTATTGATTATGGAAATTTACGAACGAAACATCAACGCCTCAGTCAGGCGCGAGGATGAGGAGCATATCATTACCAAGGCGTCGCTCCTCGACCTCAATCATAACATGCGCGTGGTGATCACGGTACGGATTGCGAATCGCGAGATTGTCGAGGCTGACGGACAGATGATCAAAGCGCCGTTCAGTATCTGCAGTCAGACGGTGAAATTCGTCCATAACCTTATTGGGCTGAAGATCGAACGCGGTATGACCAGGAAGATGGCGGATTTGCTCGGCAGGGCGGACGGCTGTACGCATCTCTATGAGCTGTCGGTTGAGGCGGCAAGGTTGTCATCCAATGTCCTGCTCGGCTTTGAGACCGGCGACGAGGAATGGCGCGAACGGAGGCTGTCGGACGAGGAGTTCATCGAGAAGGCGAGAGGCTTCCTGGCGAATTCGTGTCTGCCGTTCAAAATTAGCAAGTGATCAAGTAATCAAGGATTTAATCGTTGTTGTTTAAAAGGTTGGAAGAAATTGAGGTTTGGAAACGTGGGTGTCGATTGGCTGTGGAGATTTATCAATTCGTCGAAAAAGATCCATTAGCAAAGAACTGGGGTCTTCGAGATCAGATACAAAGAGCCGCCATTTCCATACCATCAAACATAGCCGAGGGATACTAGCGTGATTCCACTGCTGAGTTCCGACGTTATCTGCGCATCTCTAAAGGATCCTGTGGTGAGTTAAGGACACAACTTTACATCGTTAAAGCACTTGGGATAGTCTCAGATGATGATGTAAAACCGCTTATAAAGGAATGTATTGAGATTTCATCAATGCTTAAGAGCCTTGCATCCGGGATACAGACCAAGAGACAGCAATAACATTTTCTTTATCACTTTATTACTTGATCACTTGATCACTTGATTACTTGATTACTTGGAGTAGAAATGAAATACAAGTTTATCAAAACGGAAGCTAAACCGCACCGCCTTGACATTATCATTGACAACCCTCCTGTCAACATCCTGACGGGTGAAGTGATGAAGGAGCTGATCCAGGTTCTAAAGGATGCCGCCAACGATAAGGCATACCGCGTGGTAGTTCTGAAGGGTGCAGGCAAAGCATGGTCGGCTGGCGCTGATGTGTCCGAACATTTACCTGATAAATTCGGTAAGATGCTCGACGTCTTCGGCGAGCTGTGTGAGTTGATACGGGAATACCAGATTCCAACCGTTGCCGCTGTGAACGGTTTGTGCCTCGGCGGAGGCTGCGAAGTAGCGGCAATGTGCGACTTCATCGTGGCTTCCGAGAAGGCGAAGTTCGGGCAGCCTGAGATCAAGGTCGGAGTTTTTCCTCCTGCTGCCTGTGCTCATTTCGCCAGGAAATACGGCTTGACAACGGCGCTGGAAATCATACTCACCGGCGATATCTTCGATGCTGAACAATCGAAACAGATGGGACTGGTATCGAAGGTGTTCCCCGTTGACTCGTTCGATGAGGAGGTGGACAAATTTGTCTCCCGGTTGTCGAGCAACAGTCGGGTTGTTCTGCGTCTTGCAAAGAGAGCCACGCTGAGCAGCGAGGAACACTCACCGCGGACAGCAGCGAGGAAAGTCGAGGAGGTTTACCGGAATCGGCTGATGTCCACTCACGACGCAGTGGAGGGATTGAACGCCTTCCTCGAAAAAAGGAAACCCGAATGGAAGGATGAGTGAGATTAATCGCAAGTCGCATGTCGGAAAAGGATCAGCGTGCGGGTAGTTGTTCAACAATACAACAATATAACAATGAGACAATGAAGCAATGAGACAATGAAGCAATGAGACAATCAACAAAAAAGACAATGAAGAAATAAGAAAATGA
>JABMRV010000024.1 GCA_013202285.1 bacterium
CATGTGCTGTAGGGTGTCCCCACCCTGCAGCGAAAGCCAGTACCAATAACCGCAGGGTGTGGACACCCTGCGGCACGAACAATAAGATAAATCCGCCAGCTGGCGGACTGGTCAAGCCACCCAATAAGACCCGAATAATTGAGTATTAATAATTTAAGATCATTATTATCCACTGCCTGGATCGCACTGTTAATCTCGACGGCTTCCCTTCAGGCTGCTGAGAATGCCTCTGCATACGTGCCGGTTGGAGATCCGGTCTATGGTTTTATCGAACGGTGCATATCCAGAGAACTTCTTCCGATCTGGTCGATAAACACGCGACCTGTTTCTCGGCTGACTGTAGGACGACTCCTGAAGAGGGCTGCAATCCATTACCCGCGTGTTAAAGATCAGATATGGCGAGCCGATCTTGTTTACTATCTGCGTGAGTTTGCCGAAGTAGGACAGGTCTCCGTGCCTGTCCCAACCGAGAGTGAAAAGTCGAAAACAACGCGCGAAATCCGGATGGCAGGTTATAATCCGATGGAGGCATTGAAAAGACCTCACTGGCACGCGGCAGCTTTCAGGACGGACAGGTTCAGTTTCGTGTTTGATCCATTGATATGGTTTCGTTCCGACGTTGGACGTGATAAATCGATCTTCAGGCGTGCAACAGGAATACAGTTCAGAGGCGATTACAACGGCAGAATCGGTTTCTACTTCCGGTTTGTCGATCATGTTGAGAGAGGTAACGGTCCGTATGATCGCGATGGTCGAAAAAAACTGCTTGATGACCGGTACGGCTATGTAGGTCCCCTGCAGGGCGGGAGTGTTGTATATTACGATCTGACCGAAGCATATCTGACTGCGAACCTCTCCGGTGTTGAGCTTGTCTTCGGGAAGGACAGGGCAGCTTGGGGAGCTTCAAGAGATGGAGGTCTGTTGTTATCGGGATTGTCTCCATCCTTCAATCAGTTCAGACTCTCCACCGAGTTATTCGATAAGGTTAGATTCAGTTATCTGCTCGGTTATCTCCATGCTTATGATACCCCTGCGTATATTCTTTACCAGACCGACCATGGCTGGATGAGGATTGCCAGACCGGACAAGTGGATAGTCGCTCACCGGGTTGAGTATATGCCCTGGGAATCGCTGGTTATCGCAGTCAATGAGAGTGTAATCTGGGGGGATCGCGGACTGGATTTTGCTTATATGAATCCGTTGAATTTTTACTATTCCGCCGAACATGACGGCGGTGACCATGATAACGCGCTGATGTCGGGAGATATAATGTACCGCTTCGGCGGGACTGCGTTGGTGTACTGTGAATTACTTATAGACGATATGAAAGTATCGAAACTCGGCAGCGGTGATCCCAGCAATAAATTCGGTTTCCTGTTCGGCTGTAAACTGCTGGATATGGGACTGGACGGGCTGAGATGCGGGTTTGAATATATGAGTATTAACCCCTATGTATATTCTCATTTCTTCCCCGTCAACAGGTATTCCACATGGACATCAAGTCTGGGCAGCGATATAGATCCCAATTCTGATCGGTTCCGGTTGTGGGTGAATTACCACCCGATTCGCTCGCTTGGTTTCGATCTTAAAGTCGATCAGAACCGCAGTGGTGAGACCGGATCCAACCTCGCAGTTCCGTTGCCGCCGGAGTTTACCGGTGAGATTCATTTTCTTGACGGAAATCCTGACAGTTGGATTACAATAGAAACTGCAGTTAAATGGGAACCCTTGACATCAGTTTTTCTTCGTGCAGGATGGATAAATCAAGATAAAAGATCGATAGTTCCCGACAGGTTTTACCTGGAATTGGGTTACAGATATTAACAATCCGGCAGCTGCCGTATCGTCCAAATTTAGGGATGAATATGAAAGAGAACGAACCGGTCATACGTCTGAATGTGCTTGATCTGCTACTTCTAATCACAAAATGGCGTAAGCTTTTTATTATTAATTTTCTACTGGTTGCAATCGCTGCAGTGGTAATTGCATTCCTGCTGCCAAAATGGTATTCAGCGACGACTGTTTTGCTGTCTCCGGGTGGGGGAATGGGCGGACTTCCGTCTTTTCTTCCCAGCGAACTGAAGGGCGTGGCGATGAGCTTCGGGATGGAAATGGCGAGTGAGGAGATATATCAGACCATCCTTGGCAGCCGGACACTAAAGGAACATATCATTGAACGGTTCGGTCTCCGTAAGGTCTATAAAATGACCGAAAAGGCATTTCCTGAGGACGTGATCGATGCCTTTAATGAACATCTCTTTGTGGAAACGCTCGATGATGGTTCTATTGCCGTGACAGTGGAGGACCGGAATCCCGAACTTGCCGCCGAGATGGCTAATGCATGTGTTGAGGAATTGGATCGGATCTACAGCAAGATCACACGAGAGACTGCCAGTTCAAACAAGAAGTTCATCGGTCGGAGGTTGGAACAGGTGAATGCTTCACTCACGACTCTGCAGGACAGTATAATGCGTTTTCAACAGGATACTCGAGCTATATCGATACCGGAACAGGTGCAGGTGATGATTTCCACTGCTGCCGATCTCAAAGCAGAGATGTTAGCTAACGAGATCAAACTGGAGGTTATGCGCAGCAGTTTGGGTGTAGAACATCCTGCTGTCACTCAACTCGTGGTAGCGAATCGTGAACTGACTCGAAATTACAATCGTGTTTTCTCAGGTTCGGAAGGCGGACTCTTCTTGGGATTTTCTCAGCTCCCGGAAATAACTCGGGAGTATGCCGAGTTGATGAGAGAGATGAAAATCCAGAGCACACTGTTGGAGTATATCTACCCTCAATACGAGAATGCCCGCATTCAGGAGCAGCGTGAGACAGCTAATGTTCAAGTTCTCGATCCTGCACGTGTCCCCAACAAGAAAAGCCGTCCACCACGCAAAATGATTGTGATTATCTCAACTTTCATGTCTGTTTTCGTAACCCTTGTCGTGGTGCTTCTGTTTGAATACTGGAACACCTTGCCTGCAAGGAATCAAGAGGACTGGAAGAAGATCCGGAAAATCACCGGTTTCTTCAGGAGGCGATCCCGCAGGGGGCGGGATTGTTAATTGAGCCGTATCAACGTCTCTGGTCAAGTGACGGGGCAAGCCCGCCTTCTCGGGTTGCCACATGGATTCTGTTATTACTCTGTGCGGGATTCCCGTTAGCCTTTGGTCTCCTGCCGCACAATGTGGTTTTCCCGATAGTTGCCGCTGGAATTGTCATAGCAGCGCTTGGCATTGTGCTGTTCTTTAATGTCAACAGTTTTGTCGCTTACATGATACCCCTGGCTTTCCTTAACGGCAACAGTCATCTGCACCTCGCCTTGATCGGAATGCTCTTCGTATCGTTTCTTGCATGGCGGTTAAGAATGGGAGACATCTCTTTTCACCTGCCTTTCCCGTTCTTGACACTTGTGATTCTCTTTATTGCCCTTAATGGGTTGACCAGGTCCGTCGATCTTGCCATGGGTAGATATTTTCTAATATACACATTGCTCGTTCCTCTGTTCGTATTCCTGGTTTTTTATAATCTGAAGCCTGCAACCACTTCAATTCGCACTAACCTGACAATCATCTGTTTTATTGCAGCATTGCTCGGCTGGATAAGCTTGGCAGTCTATATACAGGGAGGTTTTGCACGCCAGATAGTAACCTGGGATTATGGAGCTCAGAATCGCGCCGCCGGCTTTTTCGGGTTAATTCTACCCATCGCACTTGTATCGTTGATTGATTCCTGGAAGAACAAGAGTTTCTTAATGTGGCTCTGGATATTTCTCGGTCTTTTAGCCGGTCTGTTGACAACCCAGACCCGGGCGGTACTGTTCGCGGTTTGCTTTGCTGTTCTTTATATCAGTTGGCGTGACCGGCGAGCGTTGAAAATCATGATACCTGTATTCCTTTTAGCTCTGATTGCAATGCCTTCTCTGATAATTACCAGGATGGCGATGTTGTTCGGCAAGAGCAGCGAAGTTGACTGGTCATCCTTCGGACGTATCCAGATCTGGCTCAACAGTATCGAACTGATCCCGCAGTTTTTCTGGTTCGGGATGGGCATCGACAGTTTCCGGGAGATCTACATTGCGAGATTTCCTTTTACTCTGATAAGCGCCATTCATGCTCACAGCATCTATCTAAGGTGGTTTTTCGATTACGGTGTATTCGGTGTAATAGGATTCACATTGTTAGTTTTTGCCTGTATTCGGAGAGGACACAGGGCGGTAGCTGAGGTGAGGGATAAAAACTGGAGTAATGAAACCAGGTTGCTGCTTGGTATTAACGCTGGTGTGATCTGCTTGATGATTGCCGGACTTGTTGACGCTTATCTCAGCGATATCAGAGTATCGCTGCTGTTCTGGATATTGCTTTCGTGTCAACTGATTTTGTCAAAGCGCGTTGCAGAATTAGAAACCGGGAGTTAGATGCGGATTCTTTTCATATCTGATATTACGAGTATCCATGCCGTTCGCTGGGTGCGTTACATGGTTAAACGCGGACATGCGGTGTCGGTTCTGTCGGTGCGTCCGGGAAGCGTTGAAGGAGCAGATGTAATCTTTCAGGATCCCGGTGATATGCCGGCGCCAAGATGGTTGAGGAGAATTCGTCATTCCCTGTTTATTCTCCGTGAATGGCAGATGATAAGGTTCGGCAATTTTGATATTGTTCATGTTCATTTTCTCCGCGCCGATATGATCGGTTTGACTGCGGCGCGTCACCCGAGATGTGTGATTTCCGTGTGGGGTAGTGACGTTAGACCTCCGGATGAAGGAGGATATCCACGGCGACAGGCTCTGCGGAGAATGGCTCTTGAACGAGCGGCGCTGGTTACCGTGACGAATCCCTTTCTGGAAGATATGACAAGAATGATGGCGTCGACTCTGAAGAGAATTGAGATTATCCCCTTCGGTGTCAATCTGACCGATTTCAACAGAGAGAACTGGAAAGCGGGAAAGCCCGATGAAATTAGATTTTGTGTACCCAAGCTGACATTGAAACCTTTATACGGACAGGATATTGCCATCAAAGCACTGGCTCGAGTTGTCAAACATTTCCCACGCACTGTTCTGATACTTCTCGGTGAGGGGGAAGAGGATTATCTGAGCGAGCTGAAGGAGATGGTGGCGAAATACAAACTTCACGGAAATGTTCACTTTGTTGGGAGGGTCGATGGCGCAGACATATCTCGAGTGTTTGATCAATGTGATGTACTTCTTCAACCCTCACGATGGGATTCATTCGGCGTCATCATCCTCGAAGGCGCTGCTGTATGTCTTCCGACAATAGCATCCCGAGTTGGAGGTGTAACTGATTTGGTACTGGAAGGTATCACCGGGTTGACTTTTCCGCCGGAAGACGATCAAGCGCTGGCGGAAGCCATGATCAAACTTGCTGAAGATCCGCAGTACCGCACCAGGCTCGGTAATAATGCTTACGAAATGGTGAGTGAGTTTTACCAATTCGACATGCATGCTGAGCAAATGGAAGTTCTGTATAAGGGTCTCTGTGGAGAGGAACAATAGGTGAAGGAAGTCACCGGCGATGCGGGGAGGAGCGACCTCGGTCGTCCACCTAAGGAGATGCTCTTTACAAAACTAACGTCGGCATTCGGCAGTCAAGTAGGAGTGCTGCTTTTTGGAATGAGTGCACAGATCATTCTGGCACGGACACTTGGTCCGTCTGGAAAAGGGACGTTCTCGCTTGCCATGGCAGTTGCTTCTACTCTCGCTGTATTGGCACACATGAGCCTTTCATCTGCCAATTCACATTTTGCCGGACGTCACCCCGATCATCGAAGGGCGATGGTAGGTAACAGCTTACTACTCGCCTTTTTGTGGGGTGCAATTGTTACCGGCGTTGTAATCTACCTGAAAAACAGGATACCCGCAGCTTATCTCCCGAGCCTGAGCGATCGATTATGGGGTATGGTACTGGTGGCTATCATCCCGCTTCTGCTCTTTGAATTCAGTAATGGACTGGTTTTAGGATTGAACTGGATCAGGCGGTTCAGCCTGACTTTGATTCTCAAGGAAGCTCTTTTACTGACCGGTGTCGGCTGGCTTGCCTACAAAGGTGTGTTGTCAGTTGAGTGTGCTGTCGCAGTCTGGATATTAGCATGTGTAGCAGTTGCTATTTTACAGGCTTCATCAGCTTGGTTCCGAGTGGGATTGTCGATAACTGTGAGTCCCAGGCTGCTCTGGAGAATGGCAACATTCAGTCTGCAATCACACACGGCTAATGTATTCGGATTTCTCCGGCTCAGGTTTGACTGGTTTATGATAGATTATTTTCTTGATCAAAGGGAACTCGGCTACTACACAATCGCCTGCATGTTGATATATGCGCTCTGGTATCTGCCGATTGCAATTGCCCAGGTATTGATACCGCATATTTCATCCCGAATAAGTCGGGATACAGAAGCTGGAAATGAACTCACACCGGTACTGGCGAGACTGGGAACATCGGTGGCACTCCTCGGAGCTTTATTACTGGGAGTTTTGGGTTATCCGATTATTCTTCTGCTGCCTGGTGAGGAGTTTCTACCGGCATATCCGGCATTGCTGATAATGCTGCCCGGTGGCGTAATGCTGGGTCTGGCGAGGATACTTGCCGGGGATCTGATCGGGCGAGGTCTGCCCAAGTACAGTATGGTTATATCCATCTCCGCGTTTGTTATCAACGTCGTTGTTAATCTGATCTTCATCCCCAAATTTGGTATCCTCGGCGCTGCTGCAACAGCAAGTATTACGCATATATTCGCTGGAATGATGTATGTTTATTTCTTTACGCGTGTATCGGGAGTCCGAGTCAGAGAACTACTCATAATGAGAAAAGAGGATTTCACCGGTCTATTGCATCTCCTGAGGCATAATTGATGACTGGAAATTCAAAGCCGGTAAGACTGCTCTACATCACCTATAATGAGAATGTACTCGACAGCGGTATTCTCTACAATCAAGTGAGGGGAATGCTCCACAAAATGACCCGGCGATCCGATGTTGAATATGTGCGGCTGTTAAGCTTTATCAGTCCAAGACTGTATCTCAGGCGAAGGAGTGGTTACAAACATCTTAAGGGTGAACTTCGTGATAAAGGGATTGATTTCAAGGTCAGGTTGATGCCTGCAGCGACCCGATGGCACTGGTCAGCGATACCGCTGATGATCCTTGCCTGTCTCCCGTCACTGTTGATGAACCTGTTAACGGGCAGAATCAATATGCTGCATGCACGCAGTTATGGTGCTGGATTATTGGCGTTTATCGCTTCCAGGGTGACAGGTGTGCGGATGATTTTCGACCCGCGCGGACCCTTTCCCGAAGAGATGGTGGTCAATGGAATATGGGATAAGAAAGGCACAACTTATAGACTCTGGAAATGGTTGGAAATAAACCTTATAATACGCAGCAACGCAGTGATTGCGGTGTCGCCTTTAATGAAGAAACAGCATAAGGATCGAGGCGCTGCCAAAGTGCTCTTTGTTCCTAATAGAGCCGACAACAGCCTTTTTTGTGTCAGGGAAAATCCACCACGGCGGAATGACATCGCCCCAGTACTGCTTTTCACAGGAGAGATGGATGCAGTCTGGAACATGCCCGAACGGGTTGCCGGGCATTTTCTATGCTTGAAAGATGTCATACCTGATCTGAAACTGAAGCTGGTTACAAGGCGTGACCCGGAATTTGTACAACGTGGGTTGGAGGTTGCGGGAGTTGATAATGACGACTGGTTGTTGGAAGCAGCCGAACCGGGAGAGATGCCGGAGTTGATCGCAAATTCAGACTTCGGGCTTATCCTTGGTCTTACCCGTTATCGCACTGGTCCGCTATGGCCTGTCAAGTTGGCTGAGTATCTGCTGATGGGTGTGCCTCTTGTTGTTGAGCATACTGCCGACGTTCAGATCACCCGTTTCGTTAAACGGTGGAACCTGGGAATGGTAGTTAATAAGGACGATCCCGAAAGTTATGACCGGTCACTCGAAATACTTGAGCATCGACGAGAATTCTCTGAGCGTTGTGTGAAATATGCTGAATTGAAGCTCGATCTCACTCACACCGCTCACCAATATGCCAGGCTGTACCGGCAACTGTTGAGAAGCTGAAATGAACGCCCGTGCAACTGTAGTTGTCGTTACCTATAATTCCAAAACGACTATCGGTGAGTGTCTCGACAGCCTCACCGAATCCGTATCCAGTGGATTCCTTAAGGTCGTTGTTGTCGATAATGCTTCTTCAGATGGAACTGCTGAAGAAGTTGAGAGGAGTTACTCGTGGGTACATCTGGTTAGAAACGATTATAACGGAGGGTTTGCAGCAGGGAATAATCTCGCCCGGTCTTATATTGAGGGGAACTACTGTTTCTTTCTGAATCCTGACTCAAAGGTCGGTCCATATTGCAGCAGCAAGCTGGTAGATTTTCTTGACAGATATGACGATGTTGCCTGTGTTGGACCGGCAGTGCTAAACTATCAGCTCCGAAAGACGATATCTTATCACGCATATACGGGGCTGTTCACATCATTATGGGCAGCAGCGGGTTTGCAGCATCCGTTTCCACTCAACAGGATTAAGGGGCGTTGGAGAATAAGTCGAAAATCCATTGGGACGCTTGTCACTGTTGACAGGCTTATCGGAGCTGCATTAATGATCCGAAGAGAGGCTTTGGATCAGATTGGATGGTTCGATGAGCGATTCTTTCTCTTCTCAGAGGAGGAGGATTTGTGTTTGAGGTTGAGTCAAGCCGGTTGGAAGATATATTATAATCCCGAAGTTTATATAATTCACAGAGGTGCAGCTTCAGTTAAACAAGCGAAATCACTCGCCATAGCGTCTGCAAACTGGAGTCGATACCTGTACATGCGGAAGCATCACAACAGGCTGAGCGCTGAAATTTCAAGGTTTGCCTGGATAAAAGGAATTGGATTACGCTATCTGTTGGCACTGTTAAAACCCGGTGGTAAGACGGGACTCCGTACCCGCCAATTCGAAAGTTACCGTCTTTCGTTGAAATCGTTGATTCGTCTGGGATATTTTGAGCGTGAACTGCGTCCCCAGCGTGAGAGCGCCGTAAATAGGGATGAGGGATGAGGGATGATGAAACTGCTTATCGTCAAACTGCATGCTCTCGGTGATCTGGTAATTGCAACTCCGGCAATACGGAGGCTGCGCACGGGATTAAAATATGCCCAGATCGATCTGCTCACAACTAAATGGTCGGCTCCCGCTATGGAAGGGAATCCGAATCTGGACAGACTCATCGTAGTCGATGACGCAATCTTTTTCAATCCGGGTATCGGTACATTCATTCCTACAGTACGGCTTATCGGTAAGTTGAGAAGAGAGAAGTATGATGCAGCAGTCATATTTCATCAACACCGATTCATCAAAATGTTCGTTAGAATGACCGGAATTTCCAGGCGCTTCAGTTTCGGTGAAGAAAATAACAAATCCGTTCGCCGTCACCCCTCTGCGGGTCGACAGCGGTCAGTCAGACTTGACGAGTCGCGTCACAGCGCTCTGACCGCCTGGGAGCTTGCTGATCTAACAGTTCGTGAACTGGGCGGTGATCCGGTAGAGCCGCCATTGCTGGAAGAACTGAGATACGAATGGTTCGTTCAGACGGGAGAAGCTGAAAGGGCTGAGAAAATTCTCAATGATGTCGGAATAACAGTATGTCATTCTGAACGAAGTGAAGAATCTTATGGTGATTTCGCGGTAATTCTCCCTGGCGGTGGTGTTAATCCCAGCGTGAAAGATACTGTCAGGAGATGGTCGAGCGAGAAATTCCGGCAACTCGCCATGAGGATAATGGATGAGTTTGATCTGAGAATAATACTGCTGGGCGGTGGAAGTGACATCGTAGCTGCACAGGAGGTTTCCGGTGATGACACCACCGGTATTATCAATCATTGTGGTAAACACAACTTGAGGTTGTCTGCCGCAATTATGAAGAAAAGCAGGTTTGTTGTCTCAAACGATACGGGTCCTCTGCATATAGCTGCAGCGGTAAATGTCCCCGTAGTGGGAATTTTCGGTCCAACCGGTATCCGATTGAAACTGCCTCCCGGCGAGAGATCTTATGCCGCTTCTCTGAAACTTCCCTGCAGTCCCTGTTATTTTGGAGTATTCAAGGCATGTATATTTGATTCGATTCGCTGCCTTGAAGAACTGGATGTCGAGACGGTTATGACGGTCGTTCGGCACAGCATTAGAAGTGGGGGAGCGAGGAAGCGAGGAAGCGAGGAAACGAGGGAGCTTATTACTTGAATTACATTGTTGTAATCCTGTTATTGCTGGTGGATATTTTCGGTACCGGACTCGCCTGGTGGTTAGCTCACAATCTACGCGTGGAGAGTGGGTATTTCGAGAATCCGATTCCTATTGAGATGCTGGGACCGTTGATCTGGCTGGCGCTCTTCTGGGTGATTCTGTTTATACTGCAGGGAATGTATCGGTTGCAGATAGCGCTTTCAAGGTTTGATGAGATTGCAAGGTGTTTCAAAGCAGTGTTTATTGGTAGTCTTATTATTTATATTACCACTATGGATATTAACGATCCCATCAGCCCAGGGAAAATGATTGTTTTCTACTACGGTTTTCTGATATTTGTTTTCGTTAGTTCCGGCAGAGTCGGTGTGAGGATTCTACAGAGGATTTTGAGGCGGCGTGGTATTGGTCTCTGGAATGCGATCATCGTCGGCTACAACGAAGTCGGGAGAAAGCTGCACAATCAGTTGCACTATTTCCCGGTCTGGGGTTTCAATGTGATTGGATTTGTCGAAGACAGCGTTCCACAGGATGTTGACATCCTGCCGAACGGGGAGTACCTCGGCAAGAAAGTTCTGGGAGGGATCACCGATCTGCCGAAGATTATAGTCTCCGAACATGTGCAGTTTGTTCTGGTAGCGCCGGAACGCCAGGCTTATGATTCTCTGATGCAGGTTTTCGGGAGCTGCAAGTTCCTGCGTGTGCGATTCATGATCGTGGCTAATTTCTACCAGATGGTTGTAGGGCTGGTGAGGACGGTTGAGATTCACGGTCTGCCTCTGGTTGAAGTTATGCCGCAGCTCGTACCGATATCAGTGCGACTGATAAAACGGACTACTGATATTATTATCGGATTTGCAGTATCCGTTTTCCTGGTTATGATTTACCCACTGATGGCGCTATTAATTAAACTGGACTCACCCGGTTCGGTCTTTTATGTTCAAAAACGAATTGGCAAATGGGGTAAAGAGTTCAAGGTAATTAAATTCCGCAGCATGTATAAAGACGCCGAGAAACAGTCGGGCGCAGTTTGGGCACAGAAGGACGATCCCCGCGTGACTCGAATCGGTCGACTCCTGCGGAATAACCATCTGGACGAGTTTCCGCAGTTTTTCAACGTGTTGATGGGGCAGATGTCGATGGTCGGTCCGAGACCTGAGCGGAGGGAGTTTGTGGAACAGTTTAGAACACAGATTCCCCTCTATGAGAGGAGACTTCGTATCAGACCCGGAATCACCGGCTGGGCACAGGTGAGGCATAAATACGATGAGACCCTGGAGGATGTAATCGATAAGACAAAGTACGACCTGTTCTATATCGATCACATTTCACTTGCGTTGGATATGAAGATTATTGTCGCTACTATATTAAAAATGCTCAGCGGCGGAGGACGATAAGGAAATAATGCACGATATAAAATATATCAGGTATAACTTTGAAGAATTTCAACAGAAACTTGTCAGGCGTGGTGTGGTATTGGATTTCGATAAGTCTGCTGACTTATTGAAACTCGACGCTGAGCGACGAGAATTAACCGGCAAACTTGATTCTATGCTCAGAACGCGAAATTCAGTCTCCAGGGAGATAGGAAGACTTAAAAAATTAAGCGAGTCAGCTTCAACCGACTCGGAAGGTCTCGATATATCCAAAATGCGCTCGGAGATGCTGGAACTTGGCGAAGGGTTGAAAGAAATTGAGAAAGAACTGCGAGACACGGATGAAACCATCCGAACTCTGCTGTTGTCTCTTCCGAATTTGCCTTCAGAAAAAGTACCTGATGGATTGAATGAGACGAATAATGAGCTTGTGAAGGACTGGAGTAAACCTCCGGAGTTTGATTTTGAATTACGCGATCACTTGGACGTAGGCGAGAGGCTCGGTATGCTTGACTTCAGAAGAGGCGGGAAGATCACCGGATCAGGTTTTCCGGTCTGGTCGGGCGCCGGAGCGCAATTGGAGCGGGCTCTGCTGAACTTGATGCTCGATCTGCATACCGGAGAGTACGGTTACCGTGAGATGATGACGCCTTTCCTTGCCAACCGTGAGAGTATGCTTGGCAGCGGTCAGATCCCCAAACTTGAAGATGATATGTACCATATCGAAAAGGATGATCTCTTCCTGCTGCCGACTTCTGAGGTGACATTAATCAACCTGCATCGCGATGAGATACTGACAGAAGCTGAACTGCCGATAAAGTATGCTGCATATTCGCCATGTTTCAGGCGTGAGGCGGGAGCTTATGGAAGGACGACGCGCGGTTTTCTGAGAACTCACCAGTTTAATAAGGTTGAACTGGTAAGGTTTGATAAGCCTGAGGATTCTTATACTGCACTCGATGAGATGCTCGGACATGCGGAGGAGGTGCTCAGAAGGCTTGAGCTTCATTACCGTGTGGTTAAACTCTGTGCCGGTGAGCTTCCTTTTGCAGGAGCGTTTACGTATGATATTGAAGTCTGGGCACCGGCGGATGGAGGTCGCTGGCTGGAAGTGTCTTCGGTGACCAACACTGAGGCTTTTCAGGCAAGACGTGCAAATATACGCTATCGTCCGAAGGAGGGTGGGAAACTGCAGTTCATTCACACCCTGAATGGGTCGGGACTGGCGACATCCAGATTGATGGTGGCGCTTCTTGAGAGTTATCAGACTGAGGAAGGATCGTTTGCCATTCCACCTGTACTGAGGTCATATATGAATAGGATGACAGTAATTACTTCATCGACGGAGGAAGGTTAGTGAAGATCGTTGTCATAGGCGCCGGCGCGGTTGGTTATCACCTGGCGCGAACGCTGTCCTGGGAAGGTCATGAAGTAACCATCATCGACCATGACCAGAAACTGATCGATCGAGTGAGCAGCAGCATGGACGTGCTGGCGCTGAGGGGCAGTGGAACCTCAGTGCAGTTGCTGCTGAAAGCAGGGGTAGATGATGCTGACCTGCTTGTGGCGGTGACATCGGTCGATGAGGTTAACATCGTCTCATGTATGCTGGCGAAACAACTCGGAACGAAGACTCGTATTGCGCGTGTTAGAAATCAGGAGTATTCAAACCCTGAGACACCGGTTTCGTTACTGGAACTGGGTATCAATCAGGTGATACATCCTGAAATGGAAGCGGCAAAGGAAGTCGTCAGAATGATCAGGTTTCCCCATGCGCTGGATGTGGTGGAATGTGCCGGTGGGAAAATGTTCCTGGTGGGGCTGCGTGTCGAGCCGAATGCCGAGATCATCAACAAGCCTCTCGAAGAACTGGCGCTTTCGCTCCCCGATCTTTCTTTCAGACTGGTGGCAATAGTGAGAACCGGTTTTGCTGGTCAAGATGGGAAGACTATAATTCCAAGTGGTAAGGATGTGGTTCTACCCGGTGATATAGTCTATGTAATCAGTCAAACTGAAGTTCTAAGTGACGTATTCAATCTCGCAGGAAAACAGGATGAAGTCTCCCATAATGTTATGCTCCTCGGTGGAGGAATGATTGGGAGAATGGTGGCTGAGATGCTTGAAGAGTTGAAACGATACAACGTAAAACTGATTGAGAGCGATGAAGATCGTACTCAACGCGCGGTACAGCGTCTAAAGAATACAATGGTCATCAAGGGTGGAGAGGGAGTTGATTTTGATGTTCTCGCGTTAGAGGGCATCGATGAAATGGGTGTTTTTGCTGCACTCACACCTGATGATGAGAGCAATATTGTTACAAGCCTTTTCGCCAGGCATCTGGGTGTAAAACGTGCCATAACTCGAATCAGTAAACCGGAATATACTCCTATTGTGCGCGCCATCGGTCTCGATGCTGCGGTGAATGAACGGATATTGACTTCTGATGCTATTGTCAAGTACCTGTTAGGTGGAAGGATCATGGCGATGTCAACATTGCAGGGTACCGATGCGGAGATTATCGAGTTTTCCGTCAGTGATAAGTCTGCAATTGCCGGAAAGAGATTGCATGAGGTTAAATTCCCCTCCGGTTCGATTGTCGGAGCAATCGACCATGATGGAGAAGTTAACGTCGCCGTGGGGAATACTCTTGTTCGACCGACTGACAGATTGGTACTGTTCTGTGTACCTAAAGCTGTTCCAAAGCTCGAGAAACTGTTTTAATGCCTGATTTTCGAAACGTTGGTTTTCTTACCGGGATCTTGCTGCTGTTCGTAGGAGTAATGATGCTGCTGCCCCTCGGTGTCAGTTACTGCTATGGCGATGGTGACTCAAACGCGATAATCTGGTCGATGATCATCACCGTAGTAACTGGAATCGCGCTCCTGTTTCTGAGGCGTAAGAAAAAGGAGCTTGGTCTGCGCGAGGGCTTTGCGGTGGTGACGTTCAGTTGGGTTGCTGCTGCACTTGCCGGGGCGCTGCCCTTCTACCTTTCCGGTGCAATCCCGACCTTTACCGATTCGCTGTTTGAGTCGATGTCAGGTTTCACAACCACCGGCGCCTCCATACTTGGAGCGCACAATCCGATTGAGAGTATCCCGCATGGTATTCTCTTCTGGCGCAGTCTGACGCACTGGCTCGGTGGCATGGGTATCATTCTGCTCTCCCTTGCAGTATTGCCGATGCTCGGAGTGGGAGGAATGCAGCTTTTTCGCGCTGAGGTTCCCGGTCCGACCAAAGACAAGCTAACACCGCGCATTAAGGACACAGCCAAGATACTGTGGATGGTTTACCTGAGTTTCAGTGTCCTGGAGATATTATTACTCTGGCTGGGCGGGATGAACCTGTTTGATTCTGCATGTCACACCTTCGGTACGATGGCGACGGGAGGATTCTCAACCAAAAGCGCCAGCATCGGTTATTACGACAGCCGCTTCATACAATATGTGATAATTATCTTCATGTTTATCGCCGGTACGAACTTCGCCCTGCATTATCTTTTTCTGTTCAGAGGACGGATAGGGAGGTACTGGAGCAGTCGTGAGTTCAGATTCTTTTTCTTCCTGGTGTGGGCTTTTACGCTTCTGTTGGTTATACATGCTCTTATAACGCGACCGGGAACCGGTTTAGAGACAAGCTTCAGAGAATCGCTCTTCCAGGTGAATGCAATTCTCACCACCACCGGTTATGGTACGACTGATTGGGAAGTTTGGGGAGCATTTCCACAGATACTGCTTGTTATGATGATGTTTGTCGGAGGAATGGCGGGATCAACCGGAGGAGGGGTTAAAGTTATCCGGGTACAGGTGCTTCTCGCACAGATTAAGATAGAGCTTAGTAGATTGATACATCCCAACGCGGTGATGCCCCTCCGGATCGGCGACAAGTTGATCGACGACGGCATTGTCAGGAATGTACTGGCTTTCCTGCTGGCGTTTGCTATAATACTCACGGTCTCAACAGCTGTTCTTTCAGCGATGGGTATTGACATGGTGACTTCGTTCGGAGCTGCCATAGCCAGCCTGTCGAACATCGGTCCCGGTCTCGGAGAAGTCGGTCCAACGGATAACTATGGCTGGATGCCGGTGGCGGCTAAATGGGTGCTGATCCCGCTGATGATGCTCGGACGACTCGAAGTGTTCACCGTGCTGATTCTGTTCAGCAGGCATTTCTGGCGAAGGTGATTTAGTAAACAATACAAATTCAGCGATAATGTGGTGCAGTCCGTCAGCCGACGGATCATTCTGCACTGATCGCTGTTTAAACCGCAGGATGAGGATGAGACTTTTGAAATATCCATCTGATAGTCAAGTTTTAGACCTAATCGTGTCATTCCTGCGTAGGCAGGAATCCAGACAAGTTTGTTATCTAACAATATAGCATTTTCTGGATTCTGGCTTCCG
>JABMRV010000189.1 GCA_013202285.1 bacterium
CGCCGCCAAGGTCAAATACCGCTATTGTCTGATCTTTTTTCTTGTCCAGTCCGTAGGCAAGAGAAGCCGCTGTGGGTTCATTAATGATCCGCTCAACGGTTAAACCGGCAATCTCACCGGCGTCCTTGGTCGCCTGGCGCTGTGCGTCGTTGAAGTATGCCGGAACAGTGATTACGGCATGCGTGATTTTCTCACCGGTGTGATCCTCGGCAGCCTGCTTCATCTTCTGCAGTATCATCGCTGACAATTCCGGCGGCGAATACACATTGTCGTCGATCTTCACTCGTGCCAGTCCGCCTTCACCCTTGAAGACTTCGTATGGAACCTGCGAGATCTCGGTCTGGACCTCATCATGGTTGCGTCCGATGAACCTTTTGATCGAATAGACGGTCTTGGCGGGATTGGTAATCGCCTGCCGTTTGGCGGGTCCTCCCACCAACCGTTCGCCGCTCTTTGAAAACGCCACTACCGAAGGAGTTGTTCTTCCTCCCTCGGAATTCGGTATAATTGTAGCTTGACCACCTTCCATCACCGCTACGCAGCTATTAGTGGTGCCCAGGTCGATGCCGATTATCTTGTTACTCATGTTTGCCTCTTTATCTTGATTCTTTTATTTTCTCGTTAGGGAATTGGAGTGAAGCAAATTACATACCAATAAAAATGGCGTCTTTCGACGCCTTAATGAATCTGAAAACTTTTGGAGAAAAGTTAATTATTTTTACTGATATTATTTAATTGTACTTCATCAAAATTCCCGATGGGGATTACGATGAATAGCCACCGGCGTCAGCCAGTGGTATGAATGTACATTGCACCCCTGACCCTGAAGGGGTCGAACAAAATACAACTTTTAACTTCTGTTTATTCAACCCCTTCGGGGTTGTTATAGGATTGCATTCTCCACCACCGGCTAATGCCTGTGGCTATTCACGGATTAATCCCTACGGGGTTGTGATAAGATTACTTTCTTCACTTTTCAAAAGAAAAAAGAGACAAATCCAGGTTTTCTTAAGAAGTTAAGCTTACAAGCCGAATTCCTGTTTAAAACCGGACAAGGACACATCAAATTCCCGCCATAATGGCAGTGCCTGCCATTATGGCTGACCGATTTGGTTTATCGCGCTTTCGATGACAATTCTTGATCGTTCGATGTTTTCCGGAGGGGCGATCTCGACTGCGGCATTCAGTGCATCGTAGAGACTGTCGGGTGCCGCTCCGAGTCTGAGTGCGCCGATGGCATGGCTGAGCAGCTGCCGCGGTTTATATTTCGCGGCGAGGATAGTCACCACGCACAGCTCTCTGATGCGGGATTCGAGCCCTTCCCTGGCGAGAACCTTGCCATAGCCTTCGACGATCATGGCGTCGGACAGTTCCGGTGCTATCTGCGCGACGCGTTTCATCAGAGGTTCATACTGCGGACCGTAGATTGCACGGCAGAGCGGTTCACCGCGCTTCCGCCATGTAGCAATGTTATCAGGAGTGTATATCAATTCTGGGGGATTTTCCGGAACTGAACCGGTGAGATCGGTCAAGATTCTGAAGCCTTCAAGTGCGGTGGGGTAGCCGTCGAACAGGTAGCTGGTGAGGATAACCTCACGTAGTTGCATGGTTGATAAACCGGACTCTTCGGCACGGTTTATTGCATTGGTAATAATATCTTCATTGCCGTTGACGAGAGCTGCGGCGAATCTGCAGAGCTGTTCTTCCAAGGAGACCTCAAATTGTGGCGGGTTGATGAGAATGGCGCTGTAGTAACATCAGATTATTACCCTAATTCAGCGATAGAATAAATCATGTGCTGCAGGGTGTCCCCACCCTGCAGCGAAAACCAGTACAAATGACCGCAGGGTGAGGACACCCTACGGCACGAACAATACTTATCTGTCAGACGAGGGCGTCTGCCAGCAGGAGTTACGGAGCCCTGTCCTCCTAAACAACCGTTTAATAACATCAAATTATTACTGAACCTTCCCCTGTATCTTTTTGATGAAATAATCGGCGCGTTCACGCCAGGTTCTATCCTCTTTAGCTTTTTCGAAAGCGACGACAGCCTCCTGCTTCCTACCGAGTCCCATCAGGGCGACGCCCTTTTCATACCAGGCGGCGGCGTAGTTACGCTTGAGTTTCAGACATTTCTCAGCGGCGTCGAGCGCCTTTGTATTGAGTCCCGCTTCGTTATATGCTTCGGCAAGCTTGTAGAATCCGGTGACCGATCTCGGGTTCAGTTTAACACCCTTCTCAAGAGCGGTAATCGCCGCACTATTCTTCTTTTGTGCCGACAGAGCCCTGCCCAGGTTCACCCATGCATCGCCATAGTTACTGTCAATATCCAGCGCTTTTCTGTAAGCAGCTTCAGCCAGTGTGTTTTTTCGGGAGCGGAGATGAACATTCCCGATCCCGAAATGAGCTTTAGCCATGGTTGAGTCGGCTTTTATCGCTTTATTGAAATAATCGAGTGCAGTTTTATCGTCCTTCATTCCGGATGCCAGGTTGCCAAGAGCATAATAGGCTGCAGCATAGTCGGGATCGAGTTCCACTGCCTTCCGGTATGCAGATTTTGCCTCAGCATAAGCCTTGAGTTTCTGATTGGCGGCTCCAAGCATGTAGTATGTTAGTGCATTGGTAGGATCCAACTCCAGTGATTTTTCATAGGCGGTAACAGCATCCTTGTAACGACCTGCTTTATAATGTTTGTTACCTGAGTTGAATTTAGCCTTGGATACAATGTCCTGGTTCTTATCAGCATTCATCTTATCGGTAAGCTCTTCTAATTGAGCTTCGAGCTTCTTCCTCTCTTCCATGAGAGTGTTGTACTGATCGATGTTCTCAGCCTCGCCCATTTTCTTGTCCAGGTCCTTGATGTTAGCAGTAACCTCATCGATCCGGGCTTTGTAGTCGGCTTGAGAGAATGCTGGTGATACGATCGCTATCGAAAGAATCATGCCCAGTAAAAGGCTCCAGGTGATTCTGCGCATTCCGGTACTCCTGTATGTAAATTTTGTTTTTACTTGATTAAAGTAACCCGTTGTGTTGTCCGGAGCGAATTTGTCCTCGCAACGATAATGTAACTGCCTGCAGGCAGGTTCGCTCCATCGATGATAAAGCTGCTCTGTCCCGGTATTATTCTGCCGTTCCAGATCGTCTCAACCATCCTGCCGTTCAGGTCGAAGATTGAAATGTTGACAATGCCCACTCTTCCTGCGTCGATTGAAAACCGCGCCGTCGAATTGAACGGGTTGGGATACGGTGTATGAAGTGTAAAACTGCCGGGTAGTTCGGGATCCAAACCCGGTGCGAACATATTGATTCCGCTGAATGTCCACTCGTGGGTAACCTGTCCCATGTAATAGCCGTCATCGACCAGCGCCATAACGATGTAATCGCCATTCCGGTTGAAGTGGATATCGATTATATTACCCCCGCCGACCTCCTCATCGTTGACGAACCAGGTATAGGAGATGTCGTGGCCATTGGGATCCTCAGCATATATGGAGAACTCGACAGTCGAATCACCATCGAGTTCTGCGAATGGTTCAGGTGAGGTCGTGATGATAACCGGTGGCAGGTTCTGATTGAAGAACCTCGCACCGATATCGGATATGGTATCGTCAGGGTCCCGGTAACGCGGGTCACCTGCGTCGATTACCGGGGATTCCTCTTCGGGAATGTAGTCATCGTCGAGCAGCGGGTTCTCGTTGATGTCATGACCTCCGGGATTTATACCAGCATATTCATCCCCCGAAGGAGCATAAACGCAATTATATGACAGAGTACCGTTAAAGCTCTGACCGAAGATGGCGTCACTATTATTGTTCGCCTGCTGTTGGACTATATTGCCGGTGACCTCCGACTGGCTGGTATAGAAATACAGACCGGAATTTTCGTTGAACCTGATGGTATTATTCAGAAGCAGCGCACCTTCACACCGGAACAGGTAAATCCCATGACTGCCGTTCAAGGCGACGATGTTGCGCACGATCTGGATGTTGTTGGTCTGCTCGACCCAGATACCTCTCTCCCCGCACTCGGTAATCCGGTTGCCGATAAGATTGCAGGCTGAGGCGTCTCTCAGATGAATGCCGTGATTAACGGTGCGTGTGATCACATTGTCGATGATAGTCGCAGTTACTCCGGAGGATACGGTTATTCCCTTATTGTTACAATCTGAGATCAGGCAGCCGGAGATCAGCGGGTTTGATCTTCCGGATATGGCAATTCCCGTACCGCCTATAGAGGTGAAAGTGCAGTTTTCGACTAAGCCGTTGGAGTCTTCGATTTCCATTCCGCCATTTGAGTGACGTGAGATGTTGCTGTTTGTAATTGCCGGGCTCGCTCCGTCGAGGATTATACCAGTGAAGGCATATACGATCGAACAGTATTCGAGCCTGCTGGCGTCTGCCCTCCTGTCGTAGAACTCCAGTCCCAGCCAGGAGTCCGGCGAGGCAGTACTCGGATTGAAGAAGATCGAGTTCTCCTCTGTGCCTACAGCGAGCAGCACACCTGAAATCAGAAATCCGTACCTTCCGGTAAATCTAACAAGCACTCCCGGTTCAATTACCAGAGTATCGTTTACGCCGAGAGTGATGGCGCCATCGACAAAATAAGGTGAGTCTTCCAGCGTCCATGTTCCCGAGACTTCTCCTTCGACGTGAACATCGGCAAGGCTGCTGCCGGTAATCATCAGTACGATGAAAATCACAGGTATAAGTTTCTGCCTGTTCATTGTTCTTGCTCCTTCGTGTGTCTAAGTAGTGCTTGTTGAATAAGTTCTTTCTGTGTCATTCCCGCGTAACAGACTATCCGAGAATAGTGATTTCTGTCTCACTGCCTGCTGGCAGACGCCCCCGTCTGCCAGAAATAACAACA
>JABMRV010000190.1 GCA_013202285.1 bacterium
ATCATAGGCAACAACCGATGCGCCGAACTTGAAAATCATCGGCAGCGGAAAGGGGGAGTCCACAAAATTCATATCAGCCCCGAAGTGCTGGATTACCATCCCGATGTTAATCCTGCGCCAGCCGGTAGTGTAGAACGTGCCCATGTCAGAACTCCAGCCTGTCGCCGTTTTATCCGCCAGCCTCTCCTGCAGGAATTTTAAAGATGCACCCACTGAGAATTTATCTGTAAGTCTGAGACAACAGGTTGCTCCGGCAGCCATATCGCTCACTGTAAAAGTTCTTCCTGTCCCGTATGGCTGCGCGGGAGTTGTCTCGTCCATCTTATCGGTGAACAGAGATGTCATCTGGATACCAACAACACCGCTGATATTGGGAACTGGCATGACGCCACCGATTTGTATCAATTTGATGCCGGCAGGATAATTTATCATTGTGAAGGTTGCTTCAGGCTTGGTGAGTTGAATCAATCCAGCCGGATTGTAGTAGAGCGCTGAAGCATCATCTGAAACAGCAGTAAACGCTTCACCCATTCCCACAGCGCGTGCACTGGCACCTATCTTCAAGAACTGCAGTCCGGCGGTGCCGACCTTAGCCTGACCAAATGCGACCAGCGGCAGCAATATCAGTGCGGATAAGACACTCGCTCCTCTGAGCCGGTTTATCAATGTAAACTCCAGGTTACTCTAAAAAATGATGACTTCTGCTGTCGATCCTCTGCGGTCGACAGCATTCGGTCATCCGCAGAGGGATGACCGCAGACTTTTGATTCATAATTTGGTTATCTAATCACCACAAACTTGCCGATTTCCAGTTCACCGGTGCTCCTCTCGTTCGCGTCAAACTCTTCAACCGTAAAGAGATACATTCCGGAAACAACCTGCTGATGATTACGGGAATTAAGATCCCAGGCTTCGGCATGTTCATCGTTCCATCCGAACATGCTATCACCTTCGAGGTTATGCGGGATGATATCGACCAGATCTCCGGCAACCGTATAAATCCTTATCAGGCAGTGCATCGGCAGATTATAGAAAAAGAGACGACGATCTGTTTGTGGGAAGAACTTAGGTATGTCTGTTCTATCATCTGGCGGTCCCGAACCCTTCTCCCACGATACTCCACCGTGAGCTACCGTATAATCTGCATTAGCACGATACGGGTTGGGACAAACGCCCACGGGATCGCGCATGTTACCCGACGGCGCTACATAGATAGAATTGGCTATCTTGGCAGATTCGAGCGATTCGGTTCCAGTTTTGTAATCACCGTAATCGTAGGCTGTTACTGAATAGTACCGCGGTATCAACGGATGCGCATCCCTGATAATATAATAATAATCGGCATTACCCTGATTAGTCAGAGTATCGAGGAGCAAGCCTGAGTGTCCGAAGAAGCCGCTGTTATAACCAACCGGTTTCCGGTAGAGCCTCACGCCGGTAATAATTGTCTCTGGCGGCAACAGTGTAGAATCAGAAACAGGACGTGTCGCAAGTGAATCCATGATGCTGTACATCGCCCAGTCGATCCTGTCAAAATCATCAAGCAGAGCAAAATCGCGTTCGAGATTGCTGTTCGCGATGTAAATCCGGTAACCCTCAAAGTCCCACTCCCTCGAAAACGGATCCTTATAATCCGGATCCTCAGACGGATATTGATTCCAGTGCAGAACTACATGTTTCTCCAGGAAATCATCATCTATCTTAAAGGAGGAATCCGGACCGAGCTGCACGGTGATCGGGCTCTTAATCACACCGAGATCAGGCGCCGGTGGTGGAGGCGGTCCTTTGAAATCGGGATGACCGTCACCGAAATCGAGCATCCCGTTTAATCTCGTATAATCAAGATATTCCGGACGTTCAATCGCATCCTCAAAAGGTTCGAGATGACCGTCGTTTTCCGTGCCGTCTGCATCCGGACCGAGATAGATGTACTCAGTTCGGGTGCCGCCAATCCATCTATAACATACATCGCCTGCTTCGAGAGCAAAAAGCCCGTCATTACCCACATCCTCTCCGAACCAGCCGTCACCGGTGTCAAGAACGCCGTCATTCTCACCATCGTCACCCGTCCCCGGCATACCGTCGGCGCCCCAGTCATATATCGGGGTATCGATCATCGGGTTATCATAAACACGCGCCGCCCAGTCTGCATTATAACGCAGACTGTTGAAATTAAAGCGCTCCGGATCGATGTTAACATTGTCTAATTGCGGATTGTTGGGATCGTGGAAGTTATCTCCAGCGATGTAGGCGATGGTCATTGAGAACTTCTCGCCGGGATTAAGCCTGTAGATACGGTTGCCTGAATTATCTATATAATCAAAGATGCCGAGCGGTCCCCATGACAACAGATAACGCGTGTCATAACCGCTTGCCAGACGGTCGATGTATTCCTCGGGTGTATCGTCGTCGATACTCGGTCTCTTCCATTCGTGAGTTTCAAGGACTATTTCCGGATTCCATCGATCCCTGAATTCCTGAGGATGGAGAGCCAGATATTCATCATCTTCGATCTTATTGGCATAAACCTGGTCATAGTCGAACTCCCGGTTCTTGAGAATAAAGTATTTTTTTACGTCTCCCATTGGGGTACCGTAAGTCTCTGTCCAGTTCGCTGGCGCATCATCATCCTTCCAGGATGGACCGAAATCATAATCTGTATTACCGTTTGAAATCCACCAGTTGTATGATGTACGCAGTTTCGGATTGGGAGCCCGAACCACACGCACACCGTTTACACCTGACGCTTCATAGTTCGTTCCGGATGCCACATCCTGACGCCTGCCATCATTATCAGCAATCCAGGCGGTATTTATTACTGATGAATCCTGTCCGCCGTCTTCAGTTTCATAATAGAACCTCTTCTGGAAACCGGTTATATCGTCCGTATGCCGTTCGGTATTCCCCTTCTTACCGACGTCGGCATCGATGTAAAGCCCAACATAGAGATTCTTCAGATAATTACCGGCGATATTCTCGATCTCCCAGTCGATTATGATGAAATTCGAGGCATAATTATAGGTCCAGGTATAGGATTTCTGGACTACCTTTATGCCGAGCGGGTTATGCGGTCCATCGATCCGGTCGTCCTTGACAAAGAAACTTTCAGTCAGCGTATCGGCATAGTTGCAGACAAAATCCTGTTCAGATATCGCGGAGTCCCTGTACGCACCCATGTAGTTGCCGAGGCAGTCATAGTCTAATGGCAGCGTGGATCTCTCGATAATTCCATTATTATAACTGTAGGTCTCACCTTCACCAGGATGAAACTCAAGGATATCTGCGTTCCAGCCGTCCGTTCCCACCGAGACTCGCGGATATTCATAGCCTTCCGCTCTAATCAGTGCTCCCAGCCAGAGAGCTCCCATAAAGAGATACTGGATGTCTGAACCGCCCGGATATTCAGCCTGTGGAGCCCACTGATCGGTACACGGGTCATCAACTCCATCAGGACGGTTTTCACCATTGTTGCCGAAATAGCCGTAATTGGTGATGTTCATCCAGATATTGGAACGCCGATGAACCCGATTATATTCATTTATCCCAGATACGGCAACACGCTCAGGTCCCTTGCGCTTTATTTCATATTCAGGTTCACTGAATTTCGCCCACAAAATTGAAGGCTGAAAACAGAATGAGAAAATTATCCCGAGCCTGAGAGCTTTCGGGAGGAGTATTTTATACCAGTTTCTATCGCTTGGTTTCACATTACACCTGCAGAGTAGCATTAAGATAAGAATTGTTATATTGTTATATTGTCAAATCGTTTCAGGAGGACGGATCACCGAATCCGTCCTCCTGCAGTAATACTATTGAGCGGCATCAGGTCCGCCGTATGCGCCCATCTGCGAGTCGATGTGCGGATCGCCATGCACCAGGCAGGGGGAATCCTGCTTCAGGTGAAAATCACCACCGTTCAAACTAACGAAGAGCGGGTCGGTCAGAATGTTAGAACCTGAGAAGGTTGTATCGGATGACACTTCAACCGAGCTGGACGGATGTGCCCAGAAACAGTTGTACTCAATAATCGGGTTGGACATCCTCGCTGCCAGCACACCGATCCCCCCACGCTGTTCCGTACCATTACAAACAATTATATTATTCCGGATTTCGGGCGACGAATTCGCATCACAGTTAATACCGTAATAACCGTTCATCAAAATGGTGTTATTGATAATCGTCGCATTTGACAGATCCTCGAGGCGAATCCCGCTTGTTTTCACATCATAAATGATGGTGTTTGTAATGATCGGCATCGAATGCAGGGTTGCGTGGATACCATAACCTTCGCCACCTTGTATCACAACTCGCAAGATGCGTGGAGAGCTGTTATCCTCGCAATAGATACCGGCAAATGAATTGCTGTAAAGTCTGGAATCGCTGATCTGCGGATCAGCATTATTCTCGCAGAAGATACCTGCATAACTGGACTTTTCGATTATACAGTTTTCGATCCGCGCATCCCTTTGACTAAAGTATAAGCCATTGGTGGCATTGACTATTCTCGTGTATTCGAGGACTGTACCTTCCGCTCCACCAGAGTTGAAGATTAATCCGATCCAATCGCCTACCGTGGCATCTACCAGTGCTGATCTGAAAACAACAGGATTATCCTCTGTCCCTTCGCATCTTAAAAGACCGTAAGCATCGAAGGAGAATAGTCCCTCGACAAGCACTTCTACTCCATCTTCAATCACCAGCGTTTGGTCGCGCGGCAGGTAAACATCGCAGCTCATGAAGTATGGACTCTGATCCCTTTTAAGGCGATCAACAGTAATCAACCGTCGGATCTCACCGGGGCGGTATTCATACGTATATATTCCCAGGTCTATCCTTGTACCGTCGGGATCCTGCTGGCCAGGATCATCAGGTCCCGCGTCGATGGCAGCAGACCAGGGATAGAGGCGGAAATCACCCCACTCAGCATCCTTGAAACTGGGATTCAAACGCAGGTTGAAACGGTAGTCACATGCATCGAGATTGCCATTATACTGCACCTTTCGTCCGAGCATGGTCGGAGCCATCTGATTGAACTCACCTGAGAAATTCGACCAGACTATATTATAATCAAGCTGGATGTCAGGGCGGGGGTCATTTCCCTCCTGGCGGCAGAAGAGCCCGTAGTCATCGTTCTCAGTGATGATATTATATCGAATCTGGGGATCAGCAGTTGTATCAACATAGACACCATGACCGGCGTTATTGTAGAATATGCTGTATTCCACCAGCGGATTGGAGCTTGTGTCGCAGTGGAGTCCATGGAAACCGTTATCGAGGAACCAGCATCGACTGATAGTCGGACTGCTGCGGATACAGGTAACCGCACCATATTCCCACAGTGTGCTGTCGAGCTGTTCGTTGACGGTTCGATAATGATAACGACGACCGTACTTGGCGCCGAGAAGAAAGTAACAGTACTCGAACCGGCTGGCGGGGTCCGCATCGATCAGCCAGATACCGTCCCAGTCTCCGCGCTCCATGGATTCCAATCCCGAAGTAAAGATGATCGGCGCTGATTCCATGCCAACTGCATTTATAGTGCCGTAAACCTCGAATGGAATACCCGTCTCGAAGCGCAGTTCAACACCGGGTTGTATGTTCAGTGTCTCTCCAGCCGGAACACGGATCGTATCAACAGCGAGATAAGGGCTGCCGCTGAGGCTGAGATTGCCCGTAAGATCGCCTTGAATAGGGTTACCGCGAAAGACAACCGAAGTCGGAGGTTCTGACTCCTCGCAGCCGGAAAAGACGAACAGCAGTACTAAGATAAGTACAAGAAAGGCTGGCCTGATATTTCCTCCTGAAATTTATTGAACGGTAAAGAGGAATCTATTCTGAATGTATGAAGTTCCGTGTATAAGCAAACACGCATAAACATTGT
The DNA here is from genome assembly GCA_013202285.1 of bacterium. GTDB lineage: Bacteria > Electryoneota > AABM5-125-24 > Hatepunaeales > Hatepunaeaceae > JABMRV01. The sequence goes on from JABMRV010000190.1 coordinate 5,882, forward strand.
AAGTTCTCATTCGTTCACGTCAGAAATATAATAGTAGATAATTATAAGGTTTGCATATCCTTTCCGCAATCTACTTCACATATCCTTATCAGAAAGTTGTTCCGATTCTGAACAACACGTTCCTGCCGGAACTGATATTCCGTGGATTAGCTTCAAATTCCTCAAAGTATTCGTTCGGATTATATTCCGGGTTAAGAGGATTGACCGCTTTATCCGGGGTACCAGTCTGGGTATAAACAGCGACAATATTACGTCTGTTGAACAGGTTGTAAACTGTAAATCCGAAGAACAGCCGGCTATCCCTGTTATTATTGAGAGTGTAATATTTTTCA
>JABMRV010000191.1 GCA_013202285.1 bacterium
CCCGTGACGAGCCGGACGAAGCATGGGAGATGATGCTCTCATGGAATGTAACCGATTCGGTTGCTAACCAGGATCAGGATCCTGATTATCGCATCCAAGGAGTGGTCTATGCCGATGATGTCTGGATTATATCCGGCAGCAACGGTAGTAGGAATACAGAAAACTATTTCTATATCTTCGACAGATGGGGAAACTATTTCGGGAGAGTAGTGCAGCCTTTTGAAGGCTATGGCGCTTACGATATGGAGTATTACAACGGAGATCTCTACTGCACTGCAAACGATAACAATATATACAAGGTTAATCAGGCAAACGGAGAAATACTCGCCTCTTATTCTCTACCACGCGGTATCCCCGAGGTTCGCACTATCGCGATAGATCCTGCCACGGGATATATTTACACCGGAGCTTCGATAAATCGCCTGTATCGGCTCGAACTTACCAACGATTCACTGAGCATCAATAATTCTTATGTCACCAATGATCCCCGGAGCTACGAATCAATTCGTCGCTATGGTATTGCCTGGTTCCGCGATGATCCTGACGGATTCAACTTATACATGTTTTCTAATATCGAACTGGTTGCCGACCCTGAACACCCCAATATCTCGATATTCAAGATGAATCCCAACACAGATGAGATCAGGTTTGTCACCGATTTGGCTTATTTAGACCCTGGTTGCCGGGGGCGTGGCGGCATCTTTATTACTCCCAAGTGGAACAATCTTGTCTGGGCATTTGCTGCGGTTATAGATAATCCCGACGGTGACATTGTCGGTGTGTTCGAGCTGGCGCCGAATTCGAGCTGGATAGATTACTCACCCCGCTCTGACACCCTGATCGCCGGCGAGAGCCAACAAATTGATATTCTAATCAACACCGCAGATCTCGATACAGGAATGTACGGTGTAGTGATCGAATTCACTCACAATGCCGCTGGCAGCGTCACAAACATCCCTGTCGATCTACAGATCACAACACTATCCGCACCGGTGGAGGTGACCTTGCCTCTGGAGTATGCCCTCGAACAGAACTACCCCAATCCGTTTAACCCTGCAACCTCAATCGAGTACAGTCTCCGCGAAGCTAACTTTACCGAGCTTACCATATTTGACATTATGGGTCGTGAGGTGGTGAACCTGGTGCAGGAGAACCAACCAGCCGGTAGGTATCGGGTGACCTTCGATGGTGGAACATTTCCCACAGGATTATACTTCTATCAGATCAAGTCCGGTCAATTTACGTCGGTACGAAAGATGTTATTGATGAAATGACAATCCTCCATCTTCTTAGTATTATCAAGTATTTAACAAGTGATATTGTCAAATCATCATTATCAGAGATTGTTTGACTTCAGAATCGCTTGGACAGATTGGGTCAAAATGTTAAGGAGCAGTTTAGGTAGGATTGGAAACGATCTTATCCTTAACAATTGAAACCAGAAACTGTTGTCAGAGACATCAAACGTAAAACCCGCAAGAAGTACTCATCCGAATAGAAAATCCGCATCGTCCTTGAAGGTCTGCAAGGTGAAGATAGTATCGCAACAATCTGCCGTCTGAATCAATGACTCACACTACTCATTCCATCCTCCTCCGAATGTTCGCGACCGGGGGGAGCCAGATTGGGCGAAAGCTGTGCTTGCTTATGAAATTACTTGAATAATAACCGTTCGACAACAGAAAATCAGTGAACAAATACAGATTCATTGCTTTATATCGAAGTTCGTTTTATATTATAATATTACCTTTATTCAAAGCAAAGGTAAGAACTTTTGGTTCCTTGTCAATATTTTCATGTTCACGAGAAAGGGAGGAATATCTGATGGGTTACAGTCAAAGGACGATATTAATAATTACTTTTGTGATAGGGTTCTTCTGCTATGGTTTTGCTATTGCTGAAATCACGGTGGAACCTCTCGGTTTTGCAGTACCAGTTGAAGAGGATGGAGAGGCTGAAGTCGAGTTGGTACTCAGCAACAGCGGTGAAGACGACATCGCTTTCAGCATCGATTACGAATTGATCGTCGAAGAAGATGACCGTCAGGCAGGTCCACGACGGGATGATCCAGGTGATGTTCTGGAAGAGTACGAGGTGCAGTATGATGAAACCATTGGCTTGGCTTGGGACGATGAGCATAAATGGATGTGGGGAATTGAATATGTACAAAGTCATATCTACGCGATCAATCCTGAAGATGGTGATGTTGAGGTCAACTTCGCTACTAACTTGCGACTGGTAGGTTTGTTCTTTCTTGACGGTGTACTGCATGCAGGTGGGTATTATGATAACCCGCACACTATCTACCGTTATGATACCGAAGGAGAGGCACTTGATCCTATGGAATCCCCCGTCCACCTCAGGGATGTCTATGTTAATTCTGATGGTGAATTCCTTTTCACCTGTAATAATAGCGAAAACGGCGGTGGAGGGCGGCAGATCAACGTACATAATCTTGATGATATGGAAGAGGTAGCGTCTATAGACTGTGGTGATGCGGTTGATGGTGATCGAATTTGGGCGATCCTATGGGTTACGGCACATCCCCAAGGTCAACTCTGGATGTGTGGTATTGATCGTATGTACCAGTGCTATATGGATGACGACTGGAACTGTGAAGCAGTTCAGGACTTTGCTGTAGCAAGATCACCGCACGGTCACACCGGAATTGCACATGACGGTGATAACCTATGGCGTGGTATATACAGAGGAGGTCATCCCTGGTACGTTATTGATGATGGTGTTCGGGAATTTGATATGCTCGTCATTAATCCCGAAAGTAGCATCATTCCAGGTGAAAATTCCGAGACTGTAGAGATCACTGTTCAATCTGAAGGCTACGAAGCGGGTGTTTATAACATCTTGATTGAAATCAAACTGTCTGAACCCGAAAATGAACGCGACGATCTGGAGCAATCACTGATCGAAATTTCAGCGGTTGTTACCGTCGGAGAGCCAACGTATTCGATTTCCGGAGTAATTACAGGTGAAGCTGAGATTAATGAAGAGGCTGTCGTGGGAGCAACTATTGAAATGGATGTATATCTCATGACCCGCTTCAGCGATAACGAGGGTAATTACGGCTTCGAAAATCTGCCCCCTGGTGATTACACTCTCACCTTTACCGCTGCCGATTTCCTTCCCACTACCGAAGAAGTAACCATTGAAGAGGACGACGTTGAGCTTGACATCGCCCTGCTTCATTCCCGTTGCTTGCCCAGCGAGGAGAGCTTCAGCAGGACGCTGGGACTTGACGAGACTTTAGATATTGAGTTCAACGTCCATAACAGCGGTAACGGACCCTTGACTTACCATGTTGATCGCCGTTTGCTCGGTGAGGCAAATGCCGAGCCGTGGCAACTGCGCGCAATGTACAACACCCAACAGGTGGTTGGCGATGATATGATTAACGGCGTTACGTTCGCCGAAGACCATTTTTACGTCTCCGGCGGCAACAACGGCGGTAATCCCAACATGATCTACATCTTTGACAACGAAGGCGAGCAGACCGGCGAGTTTGAGCATGTGCACGAGTCCCGCTACGGGATGCGCGACCTGACTTATGACGGCAATCTGATCTGGGGTTCCGATGAGAATATCCTCTACGGTTACACCACAGACGGTGAGCATGTAGAAACACTTGATGGTGA
>JABMRV010000192.1 GCA_013202285.1 bacterium
CGATATGTTAAGATAACCAGATCATGTTAGAAAGCCATGAGAAACAGATGATCACATTGGATACGGCAGAACTGATCAGAGCCTCGGGTGAGACAGCGGAGCTTCTGCGTCCCACCGTTGCCGGTGCAGGTGGATTTGCCGGACCTCATGAACCAAGTGATGAATCACTTGGTTCTGTACAGATTGAATTCCAACAGCTCTCACCGGATGAGTTGAAACAGATTGGAGCCGATGGTCTGTGTTCGATGCTGCCGGATGCTGACGTGGCTGAAGGGGACATTCTGATTTTCAACGAAGTACGATATCACGTCTCGGATGTAAAGCCGGTGAACTGTTTCGGAGCTGTGTCACATCTGATAGTGAAGCTTGAACGGGAGTATCAAAAGCGTGATTAAGGTCGATGTGGATATGAAGGCAATTGAGGGTGTCAAAACCTTTTTCAAACGCTATCCGGGAGAGCTGAAAGAGGCTGTTTACGAAGGAGTTCAGATTATTGCGACTGAGATTCAACGCACAGCAGTTGAAAAATTGAAGGAACATGGCGCTATCGATCTTGGACAACTCTGGAACTCGATCCACATCCACTGGATATCGTCGACCGAGGTTATCGTTGGGACTAACGTCGAATACGCGGCAGCTGTTGAATTCGGAACAAAGGGGCATTGGCTTACTATCGACAAGATTCCAGGGTTCCGGAACTGGATGAGAAGACATGGGATCGACCTGAACAAGAAGATGAAGTATTTCTACGTCCATCCCAAACCGAAACCATTCATGGAACCGGCATATCAGGAGGGAAAGCAGATTGCGCCCGGCATCATCAGGCGTGAGGTTGAGGCTGCAATGCTGCGAGTGGGACTGTGAAGTTGCAGCTCGCCATATCGAAGTATCTGACGGATAATATACCCGCCCTGCACGCTTTCAAAGACGAGATCGCCTTTGTCGCAGCCGGGAATCCGTATCCCTATTTCCTGATCGATCTGATATCGACGCGCAAGCAAAGTCTTGGAACGGGACTCTGGGACAGGACAGAAACGACAGAAGACAGCGCATCACAGATAAAAGTGACCAAACATCACCAAGTGCTTAGGTTCACAATTCGAGCTGTGAACAGTTCCGAAAAGAACGGTAATGTACTTGTAACTGAAGTTTCCGATCAGATTGACACTCTGTTATCAGATTTATGTCGTGAAGGTTCGGTCGATCTGGTTGATCCGATATCAAGTGAAAGCTTGCATATAGAGCAGACGATTTTTCAAGGTCGATCTGATCTGGCGCCATTGGAGAAAGGAATGCCGTTCGTTTACCAGCAGTCGCTTTCATACCTGTTTGTCGAGCATCTCTTCAAAACGAGGGTGGTCGAAAGCAGGATTGAAACTATTAAAAGAGAAATTTAGGAGGTGATATGCCTCGAAAGAAAATAGATACAAAGAGCAAAATGAGGATATCCACTGTCATCAGACAGTTGAAGATATCACCACATCTGGCAGCGGCTGTGATGGTGGAGCATAACCTGAAAAACACCGACCGCATCGAGCCCGATAAGTTCATGGCTATGGTTGAAGCGTGGCGGAAACAACCGGCAGGAGGTAAATGATGGCAACCAAAGTTATCAAGGACGTTTATACGGAGTACCTGTCAGGATCGGTAATCGTGACGCCACCCGCTTCCAACATCGAGTTTATCGCTGGCGCTGCGGAGGGTGGACAACTACTCACGCGCTATACGATCTCTGATAAGGATACTGCCAGGCAGATATTCCGAGGTGGCGAGTTGCTGAAAGCAATACAGGAGCGACTTGATGCAGGCAGTTCAATGATTTACGCGGTGCGCATCGGTGACGCGGAGAAGGCAGCCCTGATCCTGAAGTCGGGTGAAACTGATGTTATCAGACTCGAAGCGGTCGAACCAGGGACCTTGTGGAATGGTATAGAAATTGATGTGACTCTGGATGGTGCATCAAGAACTGTCGAAATCACTGATCCTGAGACTGAAGAGACATCTGCGTTTACTGATGATTCGAATGATGCTCTTGTGGAATCGATTAATAACGGACAAAGCCTCGTTCAAGCTTCGAAACTCGCCGACGACCTGCCCGATGCCATTGAGGCTCAGAATCTCAGCGGTGGTACGGACGGTGAGAGCTTAACCAATGGAGACTATATCGACGCCATCGAATTCTCCGAACAGTTCTCAGACGTCTCCTGGGTACACTTTATCGGTGCAGATACGCCAGACTTGTGGACAGCGATTGTTACCAGCTGTCAGAACATGATCGAAAACATCCTCGGTGAACGCTTCACCCTGCTCGATCTGCCCCGCTTCGAGCCCAACGATCCGGATCATATCACCCCGCAGGAAGTCCAGGACTATGTCGATAACTGCATCGCGCTTAAGGAAGACTTTACCAATCGTAATGCGGTGTTCTTTATCGGTGAGGCGAAGTTCCTGGATCAGGATGGTGAAGAATATATCAATCGCGTCGGTTCTGCCTGTAGCGGAAAGATGGCGTCGGTGTCTCTGCAGAAGAGTTTGCTCGGTGAATCACCTGTGAACATAATTTCGTTGCTGCCGGAGTTCGGGCGTGGTCAACAGGTACAACTCATCCAGGCGAACATCAATTACCTGCGCACCCAGCCGGGTATCGGCAAGATCATTGCCCTGTCCAATAATGCACCTCCGACCGGCGAGACCTATAACCGGATCGAAAAACTGCGTGCGGTGTATAGCGCTGGCAAGCAGGCGCGAATTGCAGCCTTCCCCCACCTCGGACGACCGAATGATGAAGGAGGAGAAGGATTGAAACTGCTCGAAGAGGACATCAAGCGACC
>JABMRV010000193.1 GCA_013202285.1 bacterium
CGGCGGGACAGTGCGATTGTGAACTGATGATGATAAACCTGTCCGGTTCGTAGCCCGGTTTCTCCGAAACCGGGATTACTCTCAAGCGGAAGACAGATTATTCCCGGCTTCGGGGAAGCCAGGCTACGAAACTTTATCAATAAGCGCTAATTAGATTTTTCCTGAAATATTGAAAAAAATCAGTCAGAGTGATCTGCATCAACGCCTCCAGTGTTTTTTCTCCTTATATTTCGACTCGAAGCATAGCTTCCTGGCAGTTGTAAAACCATAATTAGAATAGCTTCCGGCACGACTTACCAACTTACTACTCCTGAAAGAAAATCAACTGCGCAGCAGATCTACTGCATCATCAATTTGCAAGAAACTTGAGCTTAAATATATGAAAACTATCCGATTATCATTATTCCTACTCTTCGCCCTACTTCTGGTGATCCCCGTAAGCGCTTCCCAGCTTGCCGAAGTAGCCCTGCGTAACCCGAACGATATGGAGCGTCTGCTCAGGGGCGGCTTCGACATTATCGGAGTCACCGATGGTGAGATGGTCGAGATCATCCTGCATAATCAGTTGGAGCGCGAGAGACTCGATCAGTTGGGTTTTCGCTACATGATCACCCTTGATGACATCGAATCATACATCGCCAGCTACCTCAATACCCGAGGAGAACCTCGCCGCGATCCGATGGGTCCATACCGTACATTCGACGAGATTGTGGAAGAACTCTTTGAGCTTCACGAAGAGTATTCCGACATATTCAGCGAACCGGTTTCCATCGGTGAATCGATTGAAGGGCGTGACCTGTGGGCTGTTAAGATCTCCGATAATCCCGAAGAGGACGAGGACGAACCTGAGGTGCTGCTCACTTCGCTGATACATGCCCGTGAGCCGATCACCGGGGAGATTATCTTCGCCGTCATGCATTACCTCGTCGAAAACTACGGTGAGGATGAACGGGTGACCATGTTGGTTGATGAACGCCAGATCTGGTTCATCCCCTGCCATAATCCCGATGGTTGGGTCTATAATGAAGAAGAAGATCCGGAAGGCGGCGGGATGTGGCGCAAGAACCGCCGCGATAATGAAGATGGCTCGTATGGCGTTGATCTGAACCGTAACTGGGGCTACATGTGGGGCTTTGATAACATAGGATCGAGCCCGGACCCTGATCGCAATACATATCGAGGTGAGGGACCGTTCTCTGAGCCTGAAACTCAAGCCGCCAGGGAATTCATCAACGATCATAACTTCTCTATCTCTATTTACTTCCATTCATGGGGAAATCTTGTTCTGTATCCGCTCGGTTATAACTACCTGTATCCCGAAGACAGGTCGCTGTTAGATGCTCTGGGGAAAAGGATGGCTATCGAGAATCAATACCAGGTGGGAACGGGATGGGAGATAATCTATCCAACCAACGGCGACAGTGACGACTGGCTCTACATGTCCGATGAACACGATCCGATTATGGCTTTCACCGTCGAAGTTGGTCCGCGTGGACGAACGAGCGTTGAGAGTTTCTGGCCTCCCGAGGATCTTATTCCGGAACTTGTCAGCGAGAATCTTGAAACCTGCCTGACTGTTGCTGAGTACTGCGATGAACCTCGTCGTATCCTGCCGCCCCCACAACCGGTCGCCGTTTCAGCCGTTACCAACGACCAGGATGAAGTAGTCCTTCGTTGGGAAGCTCCCGATGACGAAGTCAATCCCGCTGTCAGTTACAATGTTCGTGCTTTCCTCCCCGATGAACCGTACATCGACGATGCAGGCGAGGAACAGGAACTCTGGGAGTTTGAGAATTCAGCCTTCTCGTGGAACCAATACCACAGCGAGCCTACCAGCTACCGCATCCGAACAACAATGGAGAGATCAACCCTGACCTTGACCGACGAAATACAGGCGCCGGATACACTCTGGGCGTGGGTCAATTACAGATTATCCGATCTGCGTGGTCATGGTGTTGCACTTGAAGTGTCTTATGACGGTTATGACTGGGAACCGTTGCATGGAAGAGATACGGAGGATCTGATCCGGAACCGCTGCAATCTTGGACCGGCAATCTGGGGTGAATCCGATGGATGGGAACGTACCTGCTGGTACTTGAGAGAACATGCCGGTAAAATGGTTGAGTTGAGATTTCGTTATTATATGTTCAGTTACTCCCGTAATGAGATTTTTTACATAGACGATATCGGACCTTTACCAGGCTTGCAGGATCTGGAGTTAATAGCGGAAGATGTTGAGAATCTGTTCTGTGTTGACAGGGATCATGGTCTTGATGACGGACGGCATTATCAGGTTCAGGCTATAGATGCCGATGGCGATCTCTCATTCTGGAGTGATCCGGCGCCGGTTGAAGCCGGACCGTCCGCCTATGCAATCGATATACGACTCGGCTGGTCGATTATCAGCTCACCGCTGGCACCTGTCGAACCAGCACTTGAGGATGTTTTCAACGAATTCTCTGCGAAGGAAATTCTCTTGTTGTTCAAAGATGACAGAGGCGGTTTCTTTGTACCTCGTCATCGCTTCAACAGTATCGGTGACTGGAACCCGCTGAAGGGTTACCAGATCAAGCTGGCTGAATCCGCAGAACTGGTCATGCGCGGGTATTATCTTGACGAGGATACACCGATATACCTCGAAGATAGATGGAGTCTTATCAGTTATCTACCAGCCCAGCGCATGTCTGCGGAAGTCGCCCTGCATTCAGTCTCTGACAACCTGATCCTCGTTAAGGACGGTTCCGGTCATTTCTGGCTGCCTGCATGGGAGTTCAACAACATGCGACCGATGAGGCGTGGAGAGGGGTATTTCATCTTCATGGAAGAGAGAGACACCCTCATCTATCCCGTTGAAAGAGACGCTTATGTGTTAGAATCTCGCGATTACTCAACAGATGCAGCCGGTTTCTCGCCTCCCGGTCCTGACAACCACAGCCTGTTGCTTCTCTTTGATGAACCGCTGTTTGATGGCATTATTTCACTGATCGATAATGAGGACAATCTATGTGGAAGGATTGGAACTGAAACCGGTCAGACCTCAATCGGCATCGCCGCCTGGGGTGAGACCGGCAGCGACCAGTGCGGTTACAAGAACAAAGAGGTGTTCCGGGCATACTGGCAGGTTGAGGACTCCGGAGTTGAAACAGCACTTGAACTGTCATTGATTTCCGGCGATCCCGGCTATACGAAAAATGGACTCACCGTCATGACCGCCGCCCTTGAGAGTGCCGTTGTCCCGCTGGAACACGGTGTAATTAGCGTATATCCAAATCCTTTCAACAGCAGCACAACCATGCGATTCAGTCTTGTTAGTCAGTCCGATATAACGCTCACGCTCTACGATGCAAACGGCAGATTGATCGAAGAAATCGTATCCGGAAGTTATAAATCGGGAATGCACCGGGTAGTATGGAACGGAACTAACCTGCCTTCAGGACTCTACCTGGGGAGACTTTCGATTAAATCGGGGAGCAATGTTATATATTCATATACCAAACTTTTACTAATGCGGTAATCGCCGCCTCCTCTCATCAGTATCCTGAACCGCCGGACAGTTTCATCCGGCGGTTTTTCTTTTTCAGACCTCCAAGGTTACTGCAATAAACGTCTTCATGCTGCCTTGACTCCGTTTGGAAAAAATCGTTGCTTTCGCTATATTGTCTCATGTGTTTTTATACTAATGCTTGTTGAAAAGTATAAATGTCTGCTGGCAGACGCCACGTCTGCCAGCGGAGTCCTGTTTTTCCGTCAGACGAGGGCGTCTGACGGCGGTCTATTTATATGCCTAAGATCTGTAAAACCGTCAGGTTACGCTACGCTTGAAACCTGACGGTAACGCACGAGTTAACACTAATGAAACACGGGCAATAAATAACCTGTACCACCCGTCGGTGAAAGCCGGAATCCGTGAAATAACAACAACTTATCTGGATTCCCGCCTGCGCGGGAATGACACAGAAGGAGCTTTATCAACAGGCACTATTTCTTGCCAGTGTCTTCATTCAGTTCTCTCAATACATCATCTATGTCAAGACCGGCGACTTCGACGGCTTCCTTTAACGTTCCCCATACCGGAGATCCACACTGGATGCAGATTACACCCAACCGAGTCAGAATCCTCACCACTTCGGGGAATCTCTCAACGATCTCCTCAACGTACATATCGGCAGTTATATCTTCTCTCAACTCAATCACTTCCTAATGTTTCAATCTCAATCGCGCCTTCTCCCCCGGTGTGGCGAGTCCGGTCACCAACAACATAAACGGGTAGGAGATGCACAAAACATACCCGATCCAGCCCAGACCGTACTTTTGACTGACGGCGCTGAGAGCATATACAATACCTCCCACGAGAGTTAGGTGAGCAAGACGCTTCCACTCCCACGGGATCGGGTAATATCGCTGAATATAAATATACAACAGAATCGTCATCGAAGCATACGCCGCTACCGTCGCCCAGGCAGACGCCCACATCCCATAATGCGGTACGAGTGCAAAGTTAATGCTCAGGTTCAATATTGCAGCAATGCCTGTGATGAACGGAATGGCATGCATCTTCTTCTTTAAGTACACTCCGACCATGAAAACGGCGAATGCGCCGTTGAACAGTTGCGCAAACAGGACTACCGGGAAAACCTTCAGTCCAGACCAGTATTCCGGATTGATGAGCGGACCGATGCCGGGGATGTTCCACGTCGCCAGCGGTTCGATGAAGGCTGTCAGCAACAGGTACAGGTAAACGGTTATGGTCATGTAATATGTCAAAACTCGCCCGTAAACCTCACGCGCATCCGGTCGTTCGGATATCTGGAGGAAAAACGGCTGCCATGCATACCGGAAGCCCATAGCTACGATCGACAGGAACAGTCCCAGCTTGTATCCGGCTGAATAGAGTCCCACCTCAGCCAGTCCTGCCGCCGCGGGTTTTATCAGTGCGGCGAGTATCTTGCGGTCGGCAAGTTCGATCACGACAACAAACAGCGAATTGGGGAGATTTGGCAGACCAAAGGCGATACAGGCGGTTACAATCGATAAGCTGAAAGCCGGTTTGAGCCGTTTGAGTATTGTCGGCAGACAGATCAGCAGAGTGACTGCTGCGGAAATTACATTGGCTTCGAATATCCCCGGAATACCGCGTCCCATCCAGACCAGAAACAGCAATGTCAACAGGGTCTGCACGACCGCTCCGCTGAGCTTGGCAAACACGAACAGCTTGGCTCTATTCTCAGCGCGCATCAACACCAGAGGAAAGGCGGAGATATTGTCTAACCAGACGATCATCGCGCACAGGTGCAGCGTGTAGATCATCCATTCCTGCGGAGGCTGTTCAGCGCCGAGGAACAGTTTGATCCAGAATTCATCAAAGAACCAGAGCATCCCGCCCAAAAGGGTGGAGAAGATCAGCATTCCCCAGAAGACGGTACTGAATATTACCTTGCGCCGGTCGCTGTCTTTCTCGAGTACGTAATATCTCAACAGCGCAATATCCTGTCCGAGACGGACAACTTCCATCATGACTGCGATCAGCATGTAATAAAGGGTCTGCACGCCGTATTGACCCGGCGGCAAGAGGTGGGTGAACACCGGCAGGAGAAGGAAGGGAACGAGGCGGGTCATTACATGACCGAGACCGTATGTTACCGCCTGCCCCGTGAGCTGTTTGATTGAGTTGAACATTCAGTGCTTGTTTGAGAGTCTTTTTGTTTCATTCTCGTGTACGAGTGAGTCCAACCTCCCTGATCTAAATTTACAATCCGTTCAAGAGCGCAAACTAAGCATTAGCCTCTTTCACCCATTCGAGAAATTCTCCGAGGGTGATCGTGCGCTGTTCGCTGTCACTCAACCGTTTGGCGGTTACTTTTGCCTTTGCAGAGAAACCTTCGGAATCAAGTTCGATAATATCCTTATCAAACTCTTCATCCCCGATTATCAATACGAAAGGTATGTTGCGTCTGTCAGCGGTTTTTATCTGCTTGCCGACCTTATTCCCCCGCTCATACCCCAATTCACAGGAGACGCCGTTCTTCCTAAGGGATTTCAGTATCATTCCGCAGTAAGCGGCGCTGTCAGTGTTGTTGAGCAGGTCGATGACTCCTACGTTTAGCGACGTCCGCCGCGGGGAGATGAGGTACTTCTCCAGCAGAACCTCGACAATCCGTTCCAGTCCGAACGATGTACCGGTGGCTGGAATCGACTGCTTGCTGAACATGCCGATCAGTTCGTCGTAGCGACCGCCGCCGCCGAGGCTGCCGATAGACATGTCCCGGCAGACTACTTCAAACACCGGACCGGTGTAATAGTCCAGTCCGCGCGCCAGCGCAGGCTCGAACTTGACAATATCAGTCTGGATGCGGAGGTTAATCAGCAGGCTGAACAGTTCCTCAAGCTGAATGAATGGTTTGATAAGTTCGTCAGACAGAATGGGGCTCTCCTCGGGTTCTTCACCCGCTGCAAAGAAAGACCACATTTCCATAAGCAAGTTCTTGAAATCATTCCATTTATTGATGTAGCAGCTTTTCTCAGCGAGTTTCCAGAGCTTGTCAAGACGGTCGACTGAGAGCTTCCGCTCACGCATCTCACTCTCGACTCCTTTCGTGCCAATCTTATCTAACTTATCAAGTGCGGTGCAGAAGTCAGTGAACTTGTCGGGGCTGTTTCCGCAGGCTTTATTGAGAGCCTTCAACAGCCCGCGATGATTCACTAACACGTCGAACTCGGGAAGCTCGAGATCTCGGAAGACGTCTATCAGTAGTGTGATTATTTCGGCGTCTGCCACTACGGAATCGCTGCCGATGATATCCACGTCGCACTGGATGAATTCGCGGTATCGTCCCCGTTGCGGCCGGTCGGCGCGCCATACCGGAGCGATCTGGTAACGTTTGAACGGTCTGGGGAGTTTATCGCCGTGCTGTGCGACGACCCGCGCAAGTGAGACGGTCAGGTCATAACGCAGCCCGAGGTCGGCTGCCGTCTTACCGATCTGCTTTGTTAAGGACTTCTGCTTACAGTCAGATAGTACATTGTCGAGGGAGCGCTTGAGATCTCCACCGCGCTTCATAACCTTGAAAATCAACCTGTCGCCCTCGTCGCCGTATTTTCCGGTGAGTACTTCGAGGCGTTCCATGGCTGGAGTTTCAAGCGGTTGGAAGCCGTATAATTCAAACATACGGCGCATCTTCTCCACGACTTCAATGCGCGGCAGAAGCTCATCCGGCAGGTGGTCTTTCATCCCGCGCGGGGGGACTGGATTAATTTTATTTTGTTTTATGGACATATTAATTACTAACTATATCCCTTATTTCGGTGAAAGTGGAAATCAAATGATCTGCAGTTTCTATCTCGTTCCTTCCAAAACCATAAGATGCACCGATGAAGACGCAGTCGTTCCGGCGGGCGGCTTCGAGGTCGTGAAACCGGTCACCCACCAGGTATGATTCTTCCGGTTTCACGATGTCTATTATCTCACGTACCATCTCAACCTTTGTTTCTGCAGCGCTTCGGGGAAATTTGACGATGGATAAGTAATCCCCCAGACCGAACCGGTCGATGATTTCAGTTATGTACCATTCCGGACCGTTGCTGCAGATTGCCATCGTGAGATCTCCCGTCTTCAAACGGTCCAGCGTTTCGATCACGCCAGGGTAGAGATGGCCGTCAAGCCTGATGGCGTCAAGTTCTATACCATCGAATTCACTAAGCAGCCTCTCCAGCGAGTCATCGATACCGAGCGATTTCACCCAGTCGTTGAATCGATGCATAGGTTCGCCGATGAATTTGTAGAGGAATTCATTCGGCGGGACAACTCTGTCGTATCTGCTCAGGAATGTCCCGACTGCAGGAGTGAATGATGACTTCGTATCGTACAGCGTTCCGTCAAGGTCGAAGATAATCAGTTTCATCGACTGCCTGTCTTACTTGGGCAAAGCCTGGTATAAGCCCACATTATTGCCATCGGGATCGGTGAGAACCGCGTACCATCCGTGGTTCGGGATCTCGCTCTTCTTGAGCTTGACATCGCCGCCAAGTTCCCTTGCTTTTTCGTAATAATCCTCGATTTCATCCACCTCGATATATATTATCGGTGAATTACCCGGTTCAACCGTGTCGCTCTTCTCGAATGCTCCTCCAAGACCTTCTTGAGTGGTGAACAGCGTGTAATTGTCATCCATCGCCTCAAATTCCCAGCCGAATAATCCGCCGTAAAATCTTTTTGCTCTGGCTATGTCGGTGACGACCCATTCAAAATGACAGATAGAGTTCTTTGCCATTTTGCATCTCCTCATGTTTGGTTTTATCTGTTAGTTAAATATCAACAGTTCAAGATAACTTTGTCGATTGGAATATGCAACTGAGCCTCCCTGTATCAGGGAGGCAATTTTAATAACTGACTCAACGATGGGACGAGCAGCTTTGCTACCCGGGTCCACCCACATGAGAGTCGAATAATCATACTCACACAAAGAAGCGAAGAACCGGGATATATTAGAGATCTCTTTTTCTATATATGTGAAGATTCGTGTATTATCTATTGACAAAACAGGATACATCCTTTAGATTGCATAAAATTCTGAATAAATCATCCCGCACTGCTTCTTGTACGCAACCTGCCTTAAATCACAACATTCTATATCAATTCTTATGGGAATCACTACCCGTTCCCATTGGGTAAAACAGGAGAACTTATAACAATGCAATCGGGAAACAGAACACTTTATCGAGCGACTATTCTATCGTTACTTCTCTGCATGATATTTTATGTGCCGGGTCAAGTAAGTGCATGCACAATCGGAGTGGCATCCGGAGACGCCACCGAAGACGGCAGACCGTTGCTTTGGAAAAGCCGCGACGTGACCAATTACAATCAGGAGTTTCACTATTGCGATGACGGACCTATCCCTTTCATTTCTGTCACATACAGCGGTATAACCGACAAATATTACGGCGGAGTAAATGCTGCGGGCTTTGCGATAGGAAACTCAGACTCTTACAATCTCGGCGGATCATCCGGTTACGACGATGGTCGAATCCATAAGAAGGCTCTGGAAACCTGCCTCACTGTGGACGATTTCGAGGATATCCTCGACTCGCTTATAAATGAAGCAGGCGGTGTGCTGTTGAACTCCAACTATGCCGTCATTGACGGCTTCGGCGGGGCGGCGATGTTCGAGTGCGCAACCTATTCCTACACCCGATTCAACGCCAGTGAGGAAGGTGGATTCATCGTCCGAGCTAATTACAGCTATTCAGGTGACATGAGTAATCATGATAATCTGGTGTCCTGGGGTCTTTTCCGCCATGACCGTGCCTATTCCTTGTGGAATGCCGCAGTGACCGGTGATACTCTGACCCAGCAATATATCTTCCGGCACGTTGTCCGTGATCTCGCTATTGA